>JAQUNQ010000058.1 GCA_028717505.1 Candidatus Peribacteraceae bacterium | reverse complement strand
TTCTTTTCTCGACCATAGAAAAGAAAGAGGGAAAGAAAAGATCGCCGCCGCCAAGATCCCCTCTACCCGGCCCTGCGCCTCCTCGCCGTCTCCTCCAAGGCTTCGGAGCCAGCTCGTCGGCAATGTCTACGGACAGGGCCTTCCCCTTCACCCCCCGTGGCGGCGGACCTCCCGTTGTGGGGGGAGGATTGACAGTGGTTTGTTTTTTCGAGGAGACTGGTGACGTTTTCTTCCTTTTTTATGATCTTCTGTCCACTCGCCGGTACTCCCACGGTCACGCAGGGCTTCGGCCAGCACCCCGAGATTTACCAGCAGTACGGCTACCTCGGGCACAACGGCTTCGACTTCGGCGTACCGGAAAGGACCAAGGTCTTCGCACCGCATGATGGGGTGTGCTCGGTGAAGGATGACGGCGCGGCGGGCTATGGCAAGTACGTCGTCATTGACGGACCCACGCGCAGGAGCCTCCTCGCTCACTGCTCGCAGCTCCTCGTGAGGAACGGACAGTCGATCTCGCAGGGCGACCCCGTGGCCCTGAGCGGGAAGACCGGGAACTCCACCGCATCGCACTTGCATTGGACGTTCAAGATTCTCAAGAACGGAGTCGTGCAGAACAAGACCAACGGCTACGACGGTGCGATGGACTGCTCGGAAGTCACGCGGCTCTGGCAGCAGCAGAATGTCCACCAGCATGCGCAGTACACGGAGGATGCGAAGCCGTATCTCTCCATGGTCTTCAAGCCGAATCAGTACATCAAGAATACGACGGGGGCGTGAAGTAACGTGGAAGGGCCACCTACGGTGTCCCTCCCACGGACCCACCCTTCCCTAAAAGGTCGCGCTCCAGGCAAGCGGAGCTTGCCTTCGCGCATTGTTTAATGGGGAGCTTGCTTGCGTGTAATAGAGTCGGAGGTGGTGATCTTCGGATGATGCGACTGGAGTTTGCATAAATTTGAAAAATATTGTAAAATATGCATGAACATTCACATCCGAAACTTCCATGGATCTTCCCCCTGCCCACGCGGCGAACGTGCAGGAGCTCTGCCGCTCCACCCACACCTCTGTCGAGGGGCTTCTCGGTGAGGCACTCACGGGTCCTCCCCGTTCCTGGAGTCCGAAAACGTTGACACTGTATTCCTTCGCTGCTGTTGCTCTCTTCGGCATGGGGATGTCGGCTGCATTCCTCGCGCCGGGGAATGCCGGTACCGAAGGGTCCCGCGCTGTTCCTCCAGAAGGGCAGCATTTCTCCAACAGAGTTGCCGAAACTCCCTCACCAGATGTTTTCCGTGCTGCAGCGCCGGCACCGGGGACCGGGAGTTCGGTTCTGACGGGGAGCGTCGTCGCAGGTTCGTCGGGGGCCGTGGTGGCGGAGACGGGGGCGGTCGTCGATGTGCCGGAGGCAGTGACACCTGTTCCTGATGCCGGTTTGGGGGTCGTCGTTTCTTCTGGCACGACTCTTCCGGCGGAAGAGACGTCATCCGGCTCCACGGTGGAACCACGGGCGGATACGGGTGCCACGGTCCTCTCCGGTTCCGGCTCCAGCGAAGCCTCGCTCTCCTCGCGGAGGCGGCGGGTCCCGGTGCAGGAACCTCCCGCTCCTGTTTTATCGTCTTCGAGTTCGAGCACTTCCATCACGCTCCTCCCGCATCAGATCGGCGTGTACTTCACAGAGGGGAGCGTCCGTCGCCGCGACTTCCTCGTCTCGACGCTCGACCGCCTTTCCACCGTCACGGGGGCGGCGCTCATCTTCAATGTGAAGGGTTCTGCCGTGTTCTTCGATTCCCCCGCGCCCCTCGCGCAGGAGTTCGGGCTCGTCACGAAAGACTATGATCTGCCGGAGGTGCTGCGGCTGGCGAAGGAACGCGGGATCTACACCATCGGGCGCTTCATTGCCGTGAAGGATTACCCCCTCGCGCAGCGCGTGCCCGAAGCGCAGATCCGCCATCCGAAGACCGGACGGAGCGTGGGGGGCGTGTGGGTGGATGCCGCCCATCCGACGGTGCTCACCTACAACCAGCAGGTCCTCGAGACGCTCGTCACGTCGGGCATCGACGAGGTGAACCTCGACTACATCCGCTATCCCACGGAGTACGCCCAGTCGGGGATCGGGCTCTCCGGCGCGGAGAAAGCAGATCACCTTGAGCAGTTCATCCGCATGGCGCGCGAGACGATCGATCGTGCGGGCAGCAAGACGAAGCTCGGCATCAGCACCTACGCGATTCTCGGATGGGACTTCCCCACGAACCTCGAGCCGACCGGGCAGGACATCGTGCGCTTCGCGCCCTACGTGGATGTCATCTCGCCGATGGCGTACCCGGCCACGTTCGCGGAGGGGGCCTACTATAATCCCGCCAAGCATCCGCGGAGCCGCATGTACTACCTCGTGTACCGCACGCTCACGGGCTATCGCGATCTCCTCGGGGCCGATGCCTGGAAGCTTTGTCCGTGGATTCAGGGGTACGGCATCACGGCGAAGAATATCCGCGATGAGATCGACGCAGTCTTCGATGCCGGTGCGTGCGGCTTCACCGTGTGGAACGCTTCCAACGAGTATGGATTGGTCTACGCCGCGCTCCCGACAGTGCAGCGGCCGGCGCATTGCGGCCTCTAGTCCCGTGAGATCGGCGCGCTCCGCGTGTACACTCTTCCCATGCCGCCTGCCGCTGAACGCATCCTCTTCTGCGATGCCTCGCTCCTTGCTGTGAACAAGCTCTCGGGCGAGCTCGTGGTGCGCGGGAAGGGGGAGGGGGAGAAGCTCCCGCTCCTCGATTTCCTGAAGCAGAGCTATCCGGGCTTGTGGCCCCTCCACCGGCTCGATTTCGAGACGTCAGGGGTGGTGGTCTTCGCGCGGACGCGGGCGGCCTTCGCGCAGGTGATGGCGACGAAGTTCCGTGGCTGGAAGAAGATCTACCGCACGCTCGTCATGGGGCGCATCGAGCGCACGCACGGGACCATCCGCATCCCGCTCCCCGCGCGCGAGGGGGGGAAGGTGGAGGCAGTGACCCACTACCGTATCCTCGACCGCTTCGCGAATTCCACGTTCCTCGAAGCGGAGATCGAGACGGGGCGCCACCACCAGATCCGGCGCCACTTCGCCGCGATCGGGCATCCCCTTGTCCTCGATCACGTCTATGGGCACAAGAGGTTCAATGGCGTCTTTACACAGGAGTTCCATCTCCGCCGCTTCTTCCTCCACGCCTTCTCCGTAGACTGTCCGCATCCGGTCACGGGGGAGTCCCTGCACATCGAGGCGCCGATGCCGAGGGCATTTGAAGACCTCCTGCAGCGCTTGCGCTCCCTTTCATAAGGGCGGAGATCATTGAATTGTGCTTCGGGGGCTTTCTATTTTCCATTTTCCATTTATCATTCGCGTTGTATGTGCCCGTCTTCGCCACCGGCTTCGCCGAGGCTCCGCGTGCTCTCCGGTATCCAGCCCTCCGGCCAGCTTCACCTCGGGAATTACTTCGGGTCCATCCGCCCGAATCTGGAGTGGATGGGGAAGGCGGAGCAGAGTCTCTTCTTCATCGCCGATCTCCACGCGCTCACCACGGTGCACGACGCCGCTGCGCTCCGGCAGGCCCGCGCGGACATCATCCTCGACTACCTCGCCTGCGGCTTCGATCCTGCGAAGGCGCTCCTCTTCGAGCAGTCGAAGATTCCCGAGCACACCGAGCTCCTCTGGATTCTCTCCACGATCACGCCGATGGGGCTCCTCGAGCGGGCGGTGAGCTACAAGGACAAGGTGCAGCAGGGAATTGCCGCCACGGCCGGCCTCTTCACGTACCCGGTGCTCATGGCGGCGGACATCCTCCTCTACGACGTGGATACCGTCCCCGTCGGGAGGGATCAGAAGCAGCACGTGGAGATCGCCCGCGATCTCGCTCTCAAGTTCAATAATGCCTTCGGGGAAACATTGAAAGTCCCCGAGCCGCAGATTCGCGCGGAGGTCGCGGTGGTCCCCGGCACGGACGGCCGCAAGATGAGCAAGAGCTACGGCAACGTCATCCCGCTCTTCGGCGATGAGAAGGCAGTGACGAAAGCGATCATGGGGATTCAGACGGATTCCCGTGGGGCGAAAGATCCCAAGGACCCTGATACGTGCCCGGTGTTCCAGCTTCACCGGCTCTTTCGCAGCAAGGGGGAGGCGGAGGCGCTCTCAGGGGAGTATCGCAAGGGCCTCTCCTATGCCGAGGCGAAGAAGCGACTCCTCGCCGCCTACATGGGTTTCTTCGGCGCAATGCGCGCGCATCGCTCCTCCCTTCGTGCGGCGGATGCGGCGGAGGTCCTGCGCCACGGCAATGAACGTGCTCACGAGCTTGCAGCGAAAACGATGCAGCGGGTGCGGAAAGCTGTGGGATTGCTCTAAAGCTCAAAATTTGGTACAATAGTAGTAGATCCCCAAACATCCACATGTTGCACCGCAAGGTCTCGACGTCTTCTGCGATCCTCGCCATCCTGGCGACGGTCATTGCTGCCCCGCTCTCCACGCAGGCAATCATGAGCGCGAATGTGGGTGGCGGTTTCTACAATGAAGCACTTCGTTCCCTTGCGGAGGAGAACAAGGCGACCGTGCGGGCGAATACTCGCACGATCACGCGGCTCAATGAGCTCTGTCAGGGGAGGGTGACTGCGAGCTCCGCGACGGATCCCACCTGCAAAGCCTATTGGGTCGTCGCCAATGAGTGTCTGAAGCGTCGGGGGCTTCGCGAAGACACCGGGTGCCCGAATGTGAACGATGTCACGCGCATCCAGCTCCTCAAGCAGAAGCTCCTGAATGGGGAGAGTATCGATGGGACCGGCGCGACGGTGGAGGAGAGTACGGTCCACAGTGCCGCCTCCGGACTCAGTGCGAGTGACCTCACGCCGTTCGAGCGACGCACGCTCCACAATGCGACCCTGACGGGCTCGTGCTCCAAGAAACTCCCCTCCACGATCCTGCTCCTGTGCCGAGAGATCGTCGGGGAGGAGAATCTCAAGTCCGCTCCCATCGGGTTCACGAACGATATTCAGGCGATCCAGGCGAAGAAGGCCTCTCCGCAACCTTCCATCAAGCTGCGTCTGCAGATGATGGAAGAGGCGGTGAAGCCCAGTGCACGGTAAAAGGGACCGGGGGAAAAATGTGGAACCGGCGCGGAATGTCGGTAGGATATCCGCATGCAGCATAAGTTGATTCTCGCATCGGCAAGCCCTCAGCGTTGCATGCTCCTGAAGGGGTTGGGGGTGCCGTTCGATGTCTTCGTGACGGGCGTGGAGGATGAGAGTGACGTGACACACCATGATCCCGTCGAGCGGGCACAATTCTTCGCGCGTCTGAAGGCGGAGCATGCACACTCCGCCCATCCGGAGGCGTGGGTCATCGGCTGCGACACGCTCGTCGTGGCCTCCGACGGCACGCTCCTCGAGAAGCCACTCGATGAGGAGGGGGCGCATCGGATGATCATGCTGCAGAGCGGCAAGACCTCCCTCGTTCATTCCGGTCTCTGCGTGCTCACACCCGAAGGGGAGCCGCATGAAGGCATGTCCACTTCCTCGGTCACATTCAAGCGACTCACAGAAGAGGAGATTGCCTGGTGGATCAACACGAAGCTCTGGCAGGGGCGCTCAGGTGCCTTCCAGATCGACGGGCCCGGCCAGCTCATGATCGAGCGTATCGAGGGCGATTGGTCGAGTGTGGTGGGGCTCCCGCTCTTCCTCCTCGGACAGTTATTGAAAAAGGCGGGATGGGACGTCTTCAATGGGGTTTCCTGAAAACGAAATATCGAGGGGCATCACCGCGTCTCATCCTCCACTTCATCGTGTCCTTCGCCCACGCGCGTGCCGATCTCGTCGCCGAGATCCTTGTCGTCGCGCTCCTGCTTTGCAGGCTGATCGTCATCGTTGCCGTCATCGCCGGGCCACCAGTGCATAGGGAGAGGGAGGGGAGGTGAAGAGAGTGTAATGGAGAATGTCCTTCATTGCCATCTAGAGTGCGGGCAGGCGCTCTCCGGCAAGCAGGCGTCGGGCTTCCCTGAAGGAGGGCATCGCCCAAGCGACGAGCTTCCAGTAGGCGGGCGAGTGATTGGCCTCCCTGCGGTGCGCAAGCTCGTGCACGATGATGTAGTGGAGCACCGCAGGCGGCACGAAGAGGAGGGCTGCATTGAGATGGATGGTGCCGCGGCGCGTGCAGCTGCCCCATTGGGAGGAGGCGAATCGCAGGCGCACGTGGGTGATGGGAACACGGAACGTCTGGGCATTGATGCGGTGAACGAGGGAGGTCACTTCCTCCTCCTCGAGGGCGGAGAGCGCTTTCCAGAGGAGGCGGTGGATGCCCGTTCGCTTTGTGTGCGGTCCCACGGTGATGTGCCATCCCTCCTTCGTGCGAATAGCGCGCGTCTCGCTCCCCGCGGAGAGGGTGAAGATGTACGTTCTTCCGCTCGCGAGTGTCACTTGCGTGCCAGGCTCTCCCCCGAAGAGGGCGTGGAAGGGGTCGATGACGTGCTTCCGGCGCTCCCGTTCCACCTGCCGATACAATTTCAAGGAGGTATTATTTAAAATCGATGGCTGTAAAAATTAGACTAACTCGCATGGGTGCTAAAAGTAAACCTTTTTT
>JAQUNQ010000057.1 GCA_028717505.1 Candidatus Peribacteraceae bacterium | reverse complement strand
CGTCTATCAGGGGGCCTACGTGTATGACATCTCCCTCAAGGACGGATTGAAACTCCGCGGCACCATCACGCACTACACCGAGGAGGACTACCAGAAGGCGGGCGGGTATCTCTATGGCAAGGATATCGAGCGCGTGGTGCGGCTCGGCGACTCCCTCCTCACGATCTCGGAGGATGGTGTGCAGAGCCATGCGGAAGAGACGGTGCGGTACGAGGGGGGAATGCGCTACGTGACGCACGGGACGGATTGTCCGGGCGCGTCGGAAGCGGGCGTGGCCTACGTCTCCACGGATACGGATACCTGCGCCACGCTGAAGTTCACCTGCCCCGAGGGCAAGTCGTCCTTCTCCGGCGCGTGCGGTTGCGGGTGCCGATAACTTTGTTTGAATAATTAGGCGTCAGTGGGACAGGAATGTTCCTGTCCCACTGTCTCTGTCTCATGACTCAGGCGACGAGGGTCGACGGATCGGTTTCACTTTCGTTCCCCTGGCCGATGACCGCGACAATTTCGTCGTGTGCTTTTCCTTGGAGCGAAGTGGGGAGCTTTGTTCGGTGGAGAAGGAGTGTCGGGCTCCCATTCGGGCGCTCCTCATAGACCCAATAAAACACTCCATTCGTTGCCCAGATGATGTGATGAGGCTCTCCATTTTCCGGCCAATGTTGTTGCGGTTCAGCTCCTGTGGTCGTTTCCATGGTGTGAGAGGGGAAGGAAGTAAAAATTAAAAAAACACCCCCGTGCTTCGGGGGCGGCAGTGGTAGACGTACGTCGTCCGCTCACACTGCATGACCCCCGCTCATGGAGGAGCAGGAGGACACAGGGGAGCAGGAGAGGACGTAGGCAGAATTCACGCCCTCACTATTCCACTCCCGTTCGTGGAAGTCAAAATATTCAAAATTGGCTTCAATGGGCTTATTTGAGGATCATCCCGCGCATCCCTCCCGAGACGAGTGATATGTAATTTCCCGCTCGTCATTTTCATGCGGCGACGGCAGCCGCCGACCTGTCAATTTCCCACGCGCTCTTTTTGATGCGCAGGCTATCGATTTCCGCCTGCAGGTTGTTGATGTGTCCTTGTGTCGCCTCTGCCTCATTTGTGTCGATTGCGAGGAGTCTCTCGTGCTGCGATCGCATGGAAGCGATGACCAATTCGATGGCGGAAATAGTCTGCGCCAATTCCCGGAATTCCCGCTCTTCTCTCCTCGTCGTATCCTCATGTCGTGCCTGCAATGCTCTGTTTTTATCCGTCAATTGGAGAATTTGTTCCTGCAGCGGTCGTGCGGTCGGGTCGGCTGCCTCCAGGAGCGTTTGGCAACGTGCCCGTGTGTCTGCAACGATTTCTTCCAGTCTATCGATCCGTTCCTGCAGCTTCCGCGCCTCGCTCCCGCGCGTCTCGAAATGGAATTGCCGCCAATCCATCTTCCTGCGTTCCTGCTTGTCCCCCTCTTTGTTTATCTTCTGCCTTTTTTCCGCCAGATCGAGCGTGCCGTACACGATTTTTTCCCGGAGAGAGAGGAAGTTCTCTTTCTCTCCCTGCAGGTCGTGTTCATCTTTCTCCACAGCGAGGTCGATGCCCTGCGTGAGGAGCGCTCCTCCACCCGCAATATAAGGTATGAACTTCTTTGGGAGCGTCGCGCGGATTCTACTCAATTCTTCCTGTTTCTGCGCGTCGTCTTTTTTTGCAAATTCCTTTCTCTGTGCGCTGGAAGGGAGGCCGTATTGAATGAGCACATTTTCGCTATCGAAGTCGAGCATGGCCTGTAATTCCGTGCTCCCGGAAACTTCCTGCTGGAAGCCGGCAATCGTCTCGTCGATCAGTTGTTGGGTGAGCGGAGTCTTTCCCCGCAGGTAGAGGACGAATTCATCTCCGCCCGTGGCCATGGGGATGACATCGATGCCGCGCGCTTCAAGGCGCTTGCGGGTCGGTCCCTGCGTATTGACGAGGATACGTACGATCCCCTGGAGGAAACGCGTCGTTTCGGCGTGGGATGTGCAGTCCTTGAATGACCGCAGCCCGTCCACGTCGAACATGATGACGCCGAATTCCTGCAGGCGTTCGGGGGAAGGGCTATCGGACATGAGACTGCGGAGATCGAAGCGGAACATGTTGGTTCCATAGGTTGCTGCATGAATGGGATACTCCGAGGTGGAGAGCGTGGATTCATACCAGTGTTCCGCAAAGATTCTCTGGGTGATGTCCTGCCTCATTGCCAGGATGGCATCAGCCAGTTGTCTTGATGTCCAATGCTCCCTGTCGGCTCTTTCCAGGATGCCCTGTGCGCGGAGTGCGACGAGGGCCTGCTTTGCCTCCAACGTTGTCGCACCAAGAATGAGATCCCGCATGCCGTCCTGGATGCGCTCCAGGTCGGTGCGTCCCTCCGCCGATGCCGCGTGCAGTTCCTGCAGGCGAGCGAACACCCGTCCGAGGGTTTCCGGTTGCAGCTCGAGTTGTTCGGTGGGGGCTTCGGGCATGAAAGGGGGGACGAAAAACGCGCCGACAGGCGTCGGCGTCGTGGTAAAGAATCATGTACTAATTTATCTTCTATTCAGGAATTGTCAAATATTTCCCAAAAAATTCACAAAGAAAAGCAGAGGATGTTCATCGAGGTGGGCATCGTAAGGTGATCTTAATTTTTTTCCTGTACCATCCCTCCATGGCGGCCATTATCCGCGTCGAAGGCATCACGAAGAAGTTCCACGACTTCACGGCGGTGGATCACGTGTCCTTCGAGGTGGAGAAAGGTGAGATCTTCGCGTTCCTCGGTCCCAACGGTGCCGGGAAAACGACGACCATCAAGATGCTCACGACCCTCCTCCATCCCACGAGCGGCACGATCGAGATCAATGGCCACAATCCGGTGACGGAGCAGAATGAGGTCCGGAAGTCCTTCGGAATTGTCTTCCAGGATCCGAGTGTGGATGACGAGCTCATGGCGTGGGAGAACATGGAGATTCACGGCATCCTCTACGGCGTCCCAAAGAAGCTCCGGCGTGAGCGGATCGATCAACTGCTGGAGATCGTGGAGCTCACGGATCGGAGGCGCAATCTTCTTAAGGAGTTCTCCGGCGGGATGAAGCGGCGTCTGGAGATTGCACGCGGACTTCTCCACCATCCGAAGATCCTCTTTCTCGATGAGCCGACCATCGGGCTCGATCCGCAGACCCGCAATCATCTGTGGGCATATGTGGAGAAACTCAATAAAGAGGAGGGGATTACCGTCTTCCTCACGACGCACTACATGGAGGAGGCCGACCGCGTGGCGGATACCATCGCCGTCATCGATCACGGCAAGATCATCGAGCGAGGAACATCGCAGACGCTCAAGGAGCGCACGAAGACCGAGAATCTCGAAGCCGCATTCCTCGCTCTCACCGGTCACGCGATCCGGGAGGAGCAGGTAAGCGGCATCGATCATCTCCGCATGCGTCACCGCCTCTGGCATCGCTAATTTCTCCCATGGACATTCTCTACATCCTCTGGCTCCGGCAGATCAAGCGCTACCTCCGGTCGCGTGCACGCCTCATTGGCTCCCTCGGTCAGCCACTCCTCTTCCTCTTTGCATTCGGCTTCGGCTTCGGGCCGCTCTACGCGAAAGCGGGCGGGGGCAATTACATGCAATTCCTCGCGCCGGGAGTCATTTGCATGGCCATCCTCTTCACGTCGGTCTTCATGGGGATTGAGATCATCTGGGACCGGCAGTTCGGGTTCCTGAAGGAGACGCTCGTCGCCCCCGTCTCGCGCATGCAGATCATGCTGGGGCGCACGCTCGGCGGGGCAACCGTCGCCACCCTTCAGGGGGTCATTGTGTTCCTCATTGCCCTGCTGGCGGGGTTCCGGCCGGAGCACTGGTATTCCGCCGCCCTCGCGTTGCCAGTGATGTTCCTCATTGCCCTCCTCTTCACGGCATTCGGCACGGGCATCGCTTCCGTGATGTCCGATTTCCACGGGTTCCAGCTCGTCATGAATTTCCTTGTCATGCCGCTCTTCTTCCTCTCGGGGGCGCTCTTTCCCCTCAATGACCTCTCGCCGGCGCTTGCCACTCTCGTGCGCATCGACCCGCTGACGTACGGGGTGGATGCCTTGCGCGGGGCATTCCTCGATACGGCACACCTCGGAATGGGGCTGGATTTCAGTGTCCTCTCTCTCATCACCGTGCTCTGCCTCGTCGTGGGCAGCCACCTCTTCTCGAAGATAGAGGTCTAAGAAACAGACCATCACTGGAAGGCGATGCTCTCTTTCGTGCAGACGTCTCATTCAGTCGTTTTCCCGTCGAACTCATCCTCCGTGTCCTTCAGGGCATCGGCCTTCGTCGCGTGGATGCGGCCGTCCAGATGTTCCGGCGGGGAGTAGATCGTGTAGAGCTTGAGGGCTTCCCTGCCCGACGTGTTGATGACGTTGTGCCGGGCTCCCGCGGGGATGACGATGCCGTCGCCGTCGCGCACGACATGCTCGACGCCGTCGATGATGGCCTTGCCCTCGCCCTCTTCGACGCGAATGAATTGATCAAGGTGATGCACTTCCTCGCCTATCTCCTCTCCGGGCTTAATGCTCATGAGGACGAGCTGACTGTGTTTCGCCGTGTAGAGGACTGTGCGGAAATTCTCGTTCTCCCGCGTGACGTCTTCGAGGTTCGTGATGTAGCCGCGCATGAGAATGGGGGGAAAGGAGTGCCGGCATTGTACCAAAGAAAGTGTCGGCCTCCCATCCGGGAGCGGGTGGTACAGGCTGCCTACTAGCGTGGTCCCCCCCCGCGGGGCTGACGGGCGATGCTTCTGTGCGGGGGGAGCCGCCTCCGGCGGGAGTTCCGGCAGCTCACGATCCCATCCTTCTCTTGCTCGTTCCCGTTCCCATTCTCGGTTTTCGGAGTGGCTGCTGCTCTCCGAGTGTGCCGAAGAACTCACACTCTTGGATGACGATGAGGAGATTGGCGCATTTTTTAAAACATGCTTCATCCTCAATGGTGGGGAACTTTTATCTTCCTTCTCCCCCTCGGCGCAGTCCCGCACATGCGGGACGAAGCCGGATGGAGCGGGTAACCCATTCGGCTACGCTCAGGATTCTCACTGACCTACGTCAACTCATAAAGAATTCCTTTAACTTTCTTCGTCCACTGCCGCTCTTCCATCATTGTTCTCTGTGTTTTGCATCTGACACACATTCAAATTTTTCTGTGAGAAGAAGTCTAAAAGGGCAACGATATTTTGTTGCCTTGGATCGCCCTGCGTTGTGCTCATTGAGCCGTCGCGTCACATCGTTCGTGAAGCCAATATAGGTACGCCCATCGCGCAGACTCAGCAGGATATAGACGTAACATAGCGGGTAATTATAGCAAAAGAGCGGGCCGCCCGCCCGGAGGGCGGGGCGAGCCTCGCTCCAAAATTTCCGATGGAAATTTTGGAGCGGGTAACGGGGATCGAACCCGTGTCCTCAGCTTGGAAGGCTGATGCACTACCATTGTGCTATACCCGCGCAAGCCAAAGCATACTGTCCGGTCTTGCTTTTGTGAAGCCGTTCAGAGGTCTCCATGCGAGACTTCCATGATGCGTTCGGGGCTCGGTTGCTTCCATGGGTGGCAGGAGAGGAGGCGCTTCAGGAGCAGGAGACTTCCGACGATTGCGCCGCGCTCGGTGATCACACGCCTGCCGTACTCCGAGCAGGTGGGGGAGTGGCGGCAGTAGCCGTAGTGCCAGAGGTGCCGGAGGGGTCCGTGATCCGGCGAGAGCGTCGCCTGGTAGAGCGCGATGAGCGCGACAATGCTCTTGCGGGGGAGGAGCCAGATATGGTGCGGCAGTTTGCGCAGAATCGGAGGGAACGGTAGGGTGATTGTACTTCTTCCGCGCTCCCCATGATCGAACTCAAGGATTTTCTGACGGGTCTCCAGGTGGCGGTGGCTGTGATGGTCGTGGTCGTGCTCTACCACCTCCTCTTCGTCGTGGTGGATCTCCGTCGCATCCTCCGACGCGTCTCCAATGTCACGGAGCAGGTGGAGGACGTGATCATGAAGCCTATTGGCATGGCGGACTCGCTCCTTGAGTGGCTCATGGAGACGGTGGAGCACCATGCGAAGAAGAAGCACAAGGAGAAACACGAAAAGTGAGCATCACCACGTGATCCGTGCCCCACACTCCCCCCCGAGATGAGCGGCTGACGAAGACCCTGCAGCATCTGGATGCATCCGTTGCCCATCTTCAATCCGCACTGCACAGGCACCGTCGTCCGTGGGACAGCTTCTATCGCGGCATCCTCTATGGGCTCGGCATGATCGTCGCCTTCGCCATCATCGTCCCGGTGATCATCGCGATGCTCCGCATGGTGGAGTGGGTCCCGCTCGTCGGAGATTTTCTCACGAATGTGATCATCCGCATGGAGGACAACATCTCCGCGGTGAAGAGGTACTAAAGGATGGGCTGCTCGTCGATGAAGACGCGGACGAAGAGCCGCTTGAGTACTTCAAAGGAGGCTTCGACGAGCTCGGCGAGGAGCCCATTGAGTCTGCGGATGCGCGCGTAGAGGAGATTGAGCTTGAAGGCGTTCCCCGGCTTGCTCACGCGCGAGATGGAATGGATCTGCTTGTGGAGTTGCTTCACCTCCATATGGATCTTCTGTCTCAGCTTCGTCTGCATCGCTTCGGGAGAGGGGAGGTTCAGGATCGCCTGCTCCCGCGGGGAGATGGTCGTCTTCCGCGTC
>JAQUNQ010000056.1 GCA_028717505.1 Candidatus Peribacteraceae bacterium | reverse complement strand
CGCATGCCACGGTAGCTCAGTTGGTAGAGCACAGGACTCATAAGCCTGGGGTCGCCAGTTCAATCCTGGCCCGTGGCACCATATGTGTTACAGAGGTGCAAAATCTATTATGGAAAGTAGTTCGCAAGCCAAAGGCAATTCATTGGAAGATGCTGTAGAGCTAATCGAGCAATCAATCTTTCATGTGAATCCTGCATTCAAAGAATGCACACTGACCATTAACAAAAAGAAGACGCTAATGGCAGATGGCGTAAGGCATGAGATTGATCTTTATGTGGAGATAGATCTAGGTAATGGCTACACATCAACCTTCATATTCGAATGCAAGAACTGGGAAGAATCTGTGGGCAAAAACGAGATTCTGGAATTTTCGGAAAAAATTAAGGTCGCTAAGGCGCAGAAGGGCTTCTTCATAGCAAAAAGTTTTGGCGTGTACGCAAAAGCTCAGGCTAGAAAAGACAACCGAATAGAGCTTTTAGAGGTCGATGATAATTTTAGTCTTGATGTATTTCCTGACTTCCATGCGTACAGCACCCAAGGTGTAAATACGGAGATTGAGATGCACCAAAGAGATGAAGCTGGCGCGGGAAAGATTAAAATGGAGCCAATAGACGTAGACTCAGCGAAGATTGAACTTAGAGGAAAGGTAATAAGCCGTAATCAGCTCTTGGAATGGATTCAGGATGTGGCCATTCAAGATCGCTTAAAAAATGAAGCGACGGATAAACTGAATTCTGGAACCTACCGCTATACGCATGAGATGGAGCTAAAGTTCGAAGACAAGGAACTGCTGTGCAATGGTCTAGATATTGCAAATATGAAGGTAAAGGTAGAGTTCGATGTTTCAATAATGCGTACTCCTGTCGTATCTCGGTTCGATGTCAGGACAAGGGGGAGAGTGATACGGTTCGGCACGATGGTGCTGCCATCTGGCAGCAAATTAGATATATCCATGTCACATATTCATCCTAAACAATGACCAAATTACAGATTAAAGAGTTTGTGCTGATGCTATGTAAGTATGGTTTGCCGCCACTTCTGTTTTTAGCTGTTTTAGCGCCAAGCCATATTGGCATGAGCCAAATTGCAGAGCGATTTTGCGGGGGAACAATGCGAATGGGGCACTCACAAACATTGAAAGAGGGTTATATCGCTGTAGTTCGAATCTATGATGAAGATTCCGATTGTTGGCAGCCGATTTATATGGACACTGAAAAGGTAATGAGTAGGAATTTTGGAGATGTCATAGGTGCATTGAACGCACTTCTGCAATACAGGGTTTGTTTCAATCAGGAAACATCTTTAGATGACGTGAATAGCCCTGCGAGTGACCCCGTAAAATTTTTTGTGGAGAGCAAGGCAGTTATACCTTTTTCTTTGAGAGTTGAAGCGGAATCAGGAGTGGGTATTGATGTTCCGCAGGGGGAATGCGTAAGAATTCTTCCTAATATGCAGGGTCGTCTGGAAATGCATCCAGATATGTTCGGCGGTGAAGTTATAAGCAAGAAAACATTTGAACAGCTTAAGACCGATGGATTCATTGCTCCATCTTCGGAAGTACCAGACACGTTTGAGGCGGATTTCTTCGAACACACGAGTGTTACTGTGAAGCCTAAATACATCTATCTCTACATTTATATAGGCTTAGTGCTTTCTTGGATGGGTGTTCTGAAAATCATTCGTGAAAGCATGAAGAAAAAAGAGGACAAGCAAGCAGTCTAGCCCCCGTCTTTTCCGTCCTCCAAAGGAACCGACTGGGCTTGCCCTGTGTGTTTCGCCGCGTCTATTTCGCCTTCCCAAGACAGCAGATAAAATCCAGTGTGTCCCTCGTTACCATTTCTTGCATGAAGGGCCTGATCTGCACTAAGGTGACGGTCCACTTTCTCCTCTGTTTCCCATGAAGCGCTCCTTTGTCGTCCTCTGCATCCTCTCCGCATTCCTTGCCGCCTGCTCGCTTGGCGGTCAGCCGGCAGAGGAGAATGCGCGATCATCCACAGGGAGCACGCGGAGCGCGACGGGACAGGTCCTCGGGGAGGAGGGGGGCAGTGCCTCTGCCGTGTCGCAGACGGGAGCGATCCTTCCGGTCAATGGATCGGGGGCGACGAAGAGCAGCAACGGGAACGGACAGGCGCGCGTCGTGCGCGTCGAGGCGGCGAACTGGGCTTTCACGCCGGACCTCATCACGGCGCAGGTGGGCGAGAAGGTGACCATCGAGCTCGTGGGGGTGAGCGGCATGCATGCGCTGGCCGTCCCCGCGCTTGGCATCAATCTCGCGGTGGACCCCGGCCAGACGGCGCGGGTGGATCTCCCGACGGACAAAGCGGGTACCTTTGAATTTCACTGCTCCATTCCCTGCGGCGAGGGGCACAAGGATATGACGGGAGAAATCGTCATCGAGTGAGTGCCCTCACCCAACCCTCTCCCCCGCATGCGCGGGGAGAGGAGACAAGGAAACGTTTTGAGGTGCGCGGAATTCCTGGAGTGCTGGGGAGGTGGGTGGTTGCAAGAACCTCACTTCATCATCCCCTCCAGCCGATGTAGGCCACGTAGGCTGCGTAACAGACGAGCATGATCGTCCCTTCCCATCCGCGGATGATGTAGCGGTCACGCTGCCTCCACCAGAGGAAAGCTCGCCGGATGGGCTGGCCGTTGTGGATGAGGAGGAAGAGGAGGACGGTAGTGCCCACGAGGACCCAGAGGTCGAAGTTGGCGGCGGGGGGGAAGGGGATCGGCCGGATGAGGGCGCTCACGCCGAGAATCCAGAAGATATTGAAAATGTTGCTCCCGACGATGTTCCCCACGGCGATATCTGCGTTCTTCTTGTACGCGGCGACCGTGGAGGTGGCGAGCTCCGGCAGGGAGGTGCCGGCCGCGACGATCGTGAGACCGATGAGCGCCTCGCTCAGGCCGAGAGTGCGCGCGATGGTCACGGCGGAATCCACGGTGAATTTTCCCCCGATGATGAGGGCCGCGAGTCCCAGCAGAATGAGGAGCGAGGAGACGAACAGCCCCTTTCGCTCCTTCGTCCCGGCGGATGGCGCCTCGCCGTTCCGCGGCAGGTTCATGGTGTAGATGAGGAAGATGAGGAAGAAGCCGATGAGGGCAAGTCCGTCGGAGCGACTGAGGAACGAGGCAGTCATGCCGTCGAGGAACGTGTCATTCGCCATGACGAGCAGCATGAGGGCCGCGAGGAGACTGAAGGGGATCTCCTTCAGGATGGTGGAGCGCTGGACGAGGATCGGCGCGATGAGTGCGGAGATGCCGAGGATGAGGAGGACATTGAAGATGTTGCTCCCGACGATATTCCCGATGGCGATGTCACTGTTCCCCTGCACGCTCGCCACCATGTTCACCATGAATTCCGGCATGGAGGTGCCGAAGGCGACGATGGTGAGTCCGATGGCGAGGTCGGAGACGCCGATTCTCTTGGCGAGCGCCGAAGCGCCGTCCACGAGCCAATCCGCTCCTTTCACGAGGAAGGCGAATCCGAGGATGAGGAGGGGGATGGCGGTAAGCATGGCGGAGAGACCCTACCATTTTCTTGGCGCCCCTTCCATGCCTTGGGTACCATGAGGAGCGATGGAAGCAGGCAAGAAGCCGACACCGGCATCCGACCCGCACGCGCAGGAAGTGGCCGCGCTCAAGGCGCAGGTGGAAACCCTGAAGAAGGAGGCGGACTGCCTGAAGGACCTTGCGGGACGCGCGCAGGCGGATCTCCAGAACGCCAAGGACCGGCTGGAGCGCGACCGGCAGGATATCGCCAAGTTCGCGCTCGAGGGCGCCCTGAAGCGCCTCCTTCCCACCATCGACAACTTCCAGCGCGCCTTCCAGCACCTGCCGGAGGATCTGAAGAATCACGAGTGGGCGAAGGGCGTAGCGGCCATCGAGCAGGAGCTGGTGAAGCAGGTCACCGAGCTGGGGCTGCGCAAGATCGAGGCAGCGGGGGCGACACTCGATCCTGCGAAGCATGAGGTACTGCAGGTCGCGCCGGGAGAGAAGGGGAAGGTGCTCGCGGTGCTCGAGGAAGGGTATGAGCTCAATGGGAGAGTGCTCCGTCCCGCGAAGGTCAGAGTGGGGGACGGCAGCGCCGCGGCACAGTGGTCATGCCGCCTGCGCGAAGAGCTCCTCGCAGAATTTTTTCGTCTTTCGGATGATATCCAGCTGGAGCGCGTGCTCCGGATGGTGCGCGGTGTCCTCCTGGAGTGCAGCGATCTCCTGTGTGAGCAGGTGGACCTTCTGCAGATCCCCCCGCTGCGCCGCGAGGAGCGTCGTCGCGACGCGCCGGATCAGGTTGGTGTTCTCCGCGGTGATCGTGCCGCCAATCTCGACGGCCACGGCGTTCTCGACGAAGCGGATGAAATCGGAGGTGTCTTGGTTGTTGAGCATTGTAAATATTATGCTAAAAAATAGTAGTTATGTCAAATACCCACAACAAAGAAAACATGAACTCCATAAAAAAACCTCCGGCAACGCAATGGTCGCCGGAGGTCCGTAAGACATGTCTGAGTGTCATACGGTCTATCCGCTCTTGAGGCGCTGTGCCTCGGTACGATCCGACGCCGCTTTCTCGGCATCACCACGCGCTTCGTAGGCTTGAGCGCGCCATTCAAACCATTCCGCCTCCTTCGGATCAAGCTCGATGGCCTTGGTAAGGTCATCAATTGCCTGATCGAGGTTTCCTTTCTGCCGATAAGCTGCTCCGCGACGGCCGAAGGAGCAATCGCTCTTCGGATCAAGCTCGATGGCCTTGGTAAGGTCATCAATTGCCTGATCGAGGTTTCCTTTCTGACGATGGGTCTCTCCGCGACTTGCATAAGAGAAGGCATACTTCGGATCAAGCTCGATGGCCTTGGTAAGGTCATCAATTGCCTGATCGAGGTTTCCTTTCCAACGATGGGCTGATCCGCGACTCCAAAATGCCTCGACAAGCTTCGGATCCAGTTCGATTGCTCGGGAACAATCTTTGATGGCTTGATCGTAGTTTCTTTTCAGTCGATAGACATCTCCACGTTTCTGAAATGCCAAAGCAGAGTCCGGACGCAATTCAATGGCGAAGGAGAATGATTGAATCGCAAGGTCATATTCTCCTCCCCGAGATTGTATCTTGCCGTGTCGCATGTGGACCTCATACCCTGTTTTGCACGGTCTTCCCGGAACAGGAGGAGGGTCACTCCTCGGTTCTTGTGGTTGGGTACTCACTTGCGCCACTGAATCCGGCACAAACTCGCCAATTACTGCGAGAGCGAATAGTCCCAGTGGTGCGATCATCCACACGATCCCACCCCAGAAGCAGAGACCCGGCATGATTTTGCCTTGGATAAACCAAGACAGGACGAAGGCAAGAATACCCGGCATGCAGCGGAAGATCGCGATGATGAGCTCCGCAACAAGCGATTGCTCCATCCTCGCAAAATCCTCCGGCGTGAGAGCACGCACTTCGATCTGGTTTTTCATCTTCACGCTGAGGACCACTCCGATAACCAGGAGCAGGAGAGTCCATCCCGCCGCAGACCAGAGCAAAAACTCTCGTTGCCAGTACAAGTAGCCGATGCCCGCACCGATCGCCGGCGTGAAAGCGATCGAAAGGCGAAGCAACTGCACCAGCAACCAGACGAGGCGAACACTGAACATGCGCACATAGGCTTCCGTCGATTTGTACATCCGTGCACACCACAGCGCACATCTCTCCAGAAGGTGCAGAAGCCGAATGAGTTGCACATGGACAAAGTCCGCGAGCGCTCGCAGGACCTTCATTGCCACGACGGACAGGAAGGCGACGAGCCAACAGAGTGCTTCAAGGAGGCGTAGTAACATGATTCGTTCTCCAATTTCTTAACAGGTTGTTCCGATTCTGTGAAAGACCGCTTAACACTCAGACAAAGAGGGATGTTACAACCAATTAACTTTTATTCAATATCAAAAGTTATTACTAATGTGTCAAATAGCTTCTTTGAACTGCCTTCCCCGTTCCTCGAAGTTCTTGAAGTATCCGTAGCTGGAGGAAAATGAGTACTCGTCCATCAGCTGATCCGCCACGCCCTCAGGCTGTTTCCTGCAGATCAAGGTGTGAATGGATGCCGACGATGGATGGTTTCCTGCCGCTCACGTCAATTTCAGCAAGATCACCGGGATGCAGTTCCCGGGCAACGCCGGAGAAGCCGAGGACTTCCTCGAGAGCGACGCGGTTCCAGATGTAGTGGCCCACGACTCCGATGGGGCCGTTTCGCCTTGCATACTCGACGAGAGTGTCCCAGCCGCGTTCGACGCGCTCCTGAAAGGCCGGAGGGCGTTCCGCTTCCGGGATATCCGTTGTGTGTGGCTGTTCCCTGAATGCCTGGAGGAGGAGCTTATACCGCTCGGCGATCTGTTCCCAACTTTGTCTTTCCCACACGCCGAGGTGGCGTTCGCGCAGATCGGATAATGGTTCGTGGGGAATTCCATGCCGCCGGTTCGAGATTTTGCCCACGAAACTTGCGCGTCTTAGTGGTGATGTCACCACGAGTCGTACTTGCTGGCGCAGGAGATGCTGGATGATCGTGAGCGATGTCGTGATTCCTTCGGGGGAGAGATCCACATCACTCCCCGCGCAACACACGTGGAAACATCCGCCGGCGATCTCGCCATGACGGTAGAGGAGGATGTGCGCGGTTGGTTCGCTGCCATCATCCATGGGAGCGAAAGTCTAGAGGGGTTGTGAGTGGGGGTTCAACCTTTTACGAGGATATTCGACTTGAAAGTGTCTCCCCGTTCCTCGAAGTTCTTGAAGTGTCCGTAGCTCGGCGAGGCGGGAGAAAGCAGAACGATGGGGGTGGGGGTGTCGGGTGTAGGGCGTAGGGAATTTTT
>JAQUNQ010000055.1 GCA_028717505.1 Candidatus Peribacteraceae bacterium | reverse complement strand
AACGTACCGCAACGAGGGGAGTCGGCTGGAGGTCGCGACGGAGTCACCACCTATGCTAAAGTCCCCGCAATGGAAGATCCTCCCATAATTCAGAACAATCCACGGAAGACCGTCGGTATCTTCGCTCTCGCCTCCTTCCTCCACGATATGGGAGCGGATATGGTGTTCTCCGTCTGGCCGCTCTTCCTCACGCAGGTCCTCGGGGCAAACATGGCGGTGGTCGGACTCATTGATGGCCTCGGAGACGCCATTGTCTCGATCTCACAGGCGATCTCCGGCTACATCGCCGACCGCATCCGCAGGCGCAAGGTATTCGTGTGGATGGGCTATTTCTTCGGCGGCATCGCGAAGATCGGCTATGCCCTCTCCCCCACCTGGCATTTCATTATCCCTTTCCGAGTGCTCGACCGCTCCGGGAAGATGCGCGGCGCTCCGCGCGACGCGATCATCGCGGAAGTATCCACGCACGCGAACCGCGGCAGGCACTTCGGCATGCTCCGCATGATGGACAATGGAGGCGCGGTAATCGGCATCCTCCTCGCACTCGTGCTGCTCCCGCTCCTGAACTACCGGGCGATGTTCCTCCTCGCCGCCATCCCTTCGATGCTCTCCGTTCTCCTCGTGCTCTTCTTCATCCGGGAACGTCGCGGCGCGAAGGTGAACCTCTTCCGCGGCATCCGCCTCAGTGATCTCAACGGAAATCTGCGCCTCTACTTCCTCCTGAGCGCTCTCTTCTCCCTCGCCACTTTCAGCTACTCCTTCCTCCTGCTCGCTGCCAAGCACTTCGGCTTCGCGACGGGCTCTATCCCCCTCCTCTACCTCATTTTCTCCGTCGTTGCCGCCCTCGGATCATTCCCCTTCGGCCGCATCTCCGACCGTGTCGGCAGGAAACCCGTTCTCCTCTTCTCCTTTCTCTGCTGGGTCCTCGTGGCTGCGATATTCATCCACATGCAGAGCAAGGCAGGCATCATCATTGCCTTCGTACTCTACGGCATCCACACCGCCGCACTCGACCCGGTGCAGAAGAGCTTCGTGGCGGAGCTCGCCCCGAAGAACTTCGTGGCAAGCACCATGGGCGGTTACCAGATGGTGATCGGCCTCTGCAGTCTCCCTGCCTCACTCATTGCCGGACGGCTCTGGGACGTCTTCGGCATCACAGCGCCCTTCACGCTCTCCGCAATCCTCACGAGCATCGCCGCCTTCCTCCTGTTCTTCGTGCGCGAGAGCAAAACAGACCACATCGCCTAGGCGACCCCGAGGAGCCACAAGGCTGCCACTGCGAGGACAATGCCCGTCCACTGACCGGTGGTGAGCGTCTCTCCAAAAAAGAAAATCCCCACGCTCACCGTCGCGAGCGTCCCGATGAGCAGCCACGCCGTGCCCATGATGGCAAGCTGATTCTTGTGCAGGATGGCCGGCAGCCACAGGAACGTCCCGATGGCATCCACCGCCACAACCGCGAAGGCGACCGAGAACCGCGGGTCCATCCCCCACTGCTTGGAGAGATATTCGCCGCACGCAAAGAAGAGGGCGGAGAGCAGCAGCCACACGATCGCAGGAATGGCAAGGAGGTAACCCATAGACAGGAAGTATTTGATGCAATGTAACCAACAGTTCAATCAGGAGCAAGCTTCCCCGAAGCCCCCAACTCATTGACCATTCTGCTGCGCAGGCGCGTGACGGCTGGTAAGGTCGTGCAGATCATGACTGCGCGCTATCCGATTCTCCGGCTGCTCCCCGACCACGAGATCCACCTGAAGAACCGCCACCATGCGATCTTCCGCACGGCCTTCCGGGAGATGCCGAAAGTGGAGGATGGGACGATCGTGGAAGTGCAGAGCTCCTCGGGCGAGTTCCTCTGCTACGCAACTTTCAATCCGCAAGCCTACATCTGCGGCCGCGCCATCGCATTCGAGAAAGGTGATCCGCTGGAGACGCTGCGTCGCAACATCCAGCGCGCGGTGAAGCTCCGGAGCACGCTCTTCGCCAACGAGGAAACAACTGCCTACCGCCTCGTGAACGCCGAGGGAGACGGCATCCCGGGACTCATCGTGGACCGGTACGGAGACATCCTCGTCCTCCAGCTCACGACACTCGGCATGGATAAGCTCCGCACGTGGATCGGAAATGTGCTGAGTGATCTCCTGCAACCCGTCGGCATCTTCGAGAAATCCATCGGACCCGCGCGCAAGAAGGAGGGGTTGGAGGGGCGCGAAGGATGGCTGCGCGGGGAAGAGCGGGAGACTGTCGAAGTGCAGGAGCGCGGCATCCGGTACCTGATCACGCTGGAGGGAAGCCAGAAGACCGGCCTCTTCCTCGACCAGCGCGAGATGCGCTCGCTCGTCCGATCGTTCGCGGGCGGCCGGACGGTCCTCGACTGCTGCAGCTACGTCGGCGGCTTCTCCGTGAACGCCCTCATGGGAGGCGCGCTCCATGCCGATGCGGTGGACTACGATGCCATCGCCCTCGCGCGCGCCGCCGAGCACGTGAAGATCAACAGCATCAGCACTGAGAAATTCACCTCGTCCTCCGAAGATGTCTTCGATTTCCTCCGTCGCCGCCCGCTCCGCCATCCGTACGACTTCATCATCCTCGACCCGCCCGCGTTCGCGAAGCGGAGTTCCGATCTTGAACCGGCTAAAAAAGCCTACACGGACCTCAACCGCATGGCCTTCCAGATCCTCCCGCCGGGAGGCCTCCTGCTCACCTGCTCCTGCTCCTATCAGGTGGATGCCGACCTCTTCCAGACCATCGTCTTCCACGCGGCGCGGCAGGCGCGGCGCTCGGCCTTCATCCTCCAGAAGCACCGGCAGGCCCTCGATCACCCCGTGAACCTCTTCCATCCCGAAGGGGACTACCTGAAGAGCCTGCTCCTGTGGGTGGAATGAGGAAAATGCGGTGACAGGGATCGGGAGACTTCGTCATACTCTCCATGCATCATGGCTCGCGCTCCCTCCACTTCCGCCATCCTGCGATGCACACGAGCTGCGCTGGGCAGGGGGAAGACTGCAAATGCCAAGATCAAGGAAATGCAGAAGCAAGCATTGGAGGTACTACGCAGTAGAAAAAAACTCCGTGCATTGAGCACGGTCACCGATCCCCACGACCCGCAGAGAGCACTCGCAGCTTTATTGCTCACCCATGTTCTTGCGTCACTTCGCCGTCACACATGTTCCTCCCAACAGCGAAACGAGCAGCAGCTTTGGGTGAAGATCGCTGATAACTTCGGATTCTGGCAACTGCGCTACGAGCTGGAGGATGCCCTCTTCGCAGCAACAGAGCCGCAGGAATATGCACTCGTCGTCTCCCTCCTCGAGAAACAGAGCCGCATGCACGCTCAGCTCTTTCGGGATATCGAGACCATCCTCCGGCATGCGTTCCGTGCAGGGAGGCTCCGAAATGTGCACATCGAACACCGGAAGAAGAATGTCTATGGCATCGCGCAGAAAATGCGGCTGAAGCGAGAGAACATCAATCACATCACCGATTTCTTCGGTTTCCGCATCATCACGAATTCCACGGAAGAATGCTATCGGGCACGAGACGTGCTCCATCGTCTCTGGCACCCGTTCCCGGACCGCCTCAAGGATTACATCGCCACTCCCAAGCCGAACGGGTACCGGAGCATCCACACAACCGTCCTCTGCCTGGAACACACCATCGTGGAATTCCAGATCCGAAGCCGGGAGATGGATCACTTTGCTAAATTCGGTCCCGCCGGCCACGGAGCCTATAAAGTCAAATGCCGCTCACGGCTGCGACATGCCCCCTAAGGAATCATCCTCTCTTCTTCCCCGCCATCTCCCACAGCATGGAGAAGACCGTGCGCATCCCCTCCGCGATGAAGGCACTCTTCATGATGACAGCAATCCCCTCCATGATGGAGAAGTACGCGACCTTGTCATCGTAGATGTAATACTCCAGGTGAAATTTTTCGAGCAGTTTTCTCGGAACGAGGCGGCTCTCCCGCAGCTCCGCACGATCCCTCTTCTGCCGCGCGCGCGACATGGGAGTATCCGGAAAGATCGCGCGAATGAGGATGCCAGCCGCCTTGCGACGGAGGTAGTAGCGCGGCACGTACTCCGGGAGAATGGACTCGGTGTCATCAATGGATGTGATGGCAAGAATGTCCGTCTTCGAGGTGAGAGTGTCCTCGTAGGCAGCGATCATCCCGTCCTCACCGCCATAGAAGGCCAGTTGTGGCCTCGTGACGGAGGGATTCGCATGTGAGGAGAAGAGCGGGAGCGCTTCCCGGAACTGTTCGATGCCCCGACGAAGATCGTAGTCTTCGTTCTCGAGGACGCTCGCCACTGCATCAGGAGGCTCCGCGGTAAAGAAGTCGCGGTCCGTCGTCAACCGGCTGACGAAGCCCCGCTCATGGAGTCGTTGGAGAATGACGAGCGTATCCCGCGCAGAGAGACCGGCATCTTTCGCGATGGCTTCCACTCCCTGGGTTCCGAGCCTGAGGGAGCTCAAGTACACCGTCGCCTCGCAGGGGTCGAGTCCCACTTTCTCGAGGATCACCTGCAACTTTTGCGGAGGGAGGGCGCTCATGGCTCAGGGGTCAAAGAGATCATACACCTCCCGCCAGGGTTTGCCCTCCTGAACATCCTGCGCTGCGATATGACTCTGCGTGATGGCCATAGCTTCGAAGAGTCTGGATACGTCATCCTCCAAGTGGCAATAGTCGAAGGAGATGCGCAAGGCGCGTTTCTGGTGACGGCAGGGAAGAACCTGCATGTCATGGAACCGTCTCGAAAGTTCGCTCGCCATCTGTTCGCCCTTCATGTTGGGAAAGAGGAGCGTGAGGATGCCAACGTGATCCAGCGCATTGCAGTGATAGGGGGAGAGTACATCGCAGCCAAAAAGACGCAGCAGCCCCTTCTCTCCCCCGAGGCGCTTCCCCGCCTCCCGCAGCCGATCGTCGAGAACCTGAGCGCCGCTTGCACGCAGCAAGCGAAGGACATTCGCACCATGCCCCCCCGCCTTTTGAAGAGCATTCGCCGTAAGATGGCGCATGCGCCGCGCGACATTGAACCAACCTTCGTGTTGCCCCTGCTCCCCAAAGTCCCCCTCCATCCGCCGGAGATCACACTGACGGCAGTCATGGTTATTGAGCGCCATGCCCATGGCGACGATGTGATCGAGAGGCAACATGGAGGGTTGATATCCCACACTTGCGGCAAGTTCATTGCGCAATGCGATGAACCCCGCCTCGCCGGTGCCGAGCGCTTTTGCGCCACTGCCGAGGAAGACATCAGCTCCCAGCAGTTGCCGTTCCGGAAGCGCCCTCCCGATCGATTGTGCTCCGTCGAGTGCGATGATTGTTGTCGGATGGCGTTCTTTGAGGGATGCAATGAGACGTTGGAGATAGAAAATATTCGGCCTATTCCCTCTCGGTTGCGAACAAGGAGCATCGCCAAATCGCGTCTTGGAACTGATGAGAATCATAAGTGTTCGCGCATCCATTTCCCCCTCGAATGCCGCAAGGAGCTCCTCGTTGGTACGCTGGCGCTCTTCCGTTGGATGACGCAATGAGACAGGCCGAACCCCACGCTCACCGCATCGCTCCTGGAAATGCCGAGGGAGAAGGTCATACTCCTGATCAGTCATCACAATATTGTCCCCCTCACAAAGACGAGGGAATTGCTGCAGGATAAACCACTCAAAAGCAGTGGTTGCCGAGCCAAAGGGAAAGAACTCGTAGTTCCTTCCTGTGCGGTAGTATCCGTCGAGTGCACGTTGAGCAAACCCAATAGCCCAGGGAAAGCGATAAATACCTCTCTGAAGAGAGAGCGCTGCAGTGGCCGCTTCCAGAAAATGACTGCGCACCGTCCCTACTCCCGCTGAGTTGAAGTTATTCCGGTGTGCATGTGGAGGGGCGTGCATTCTCTCGCGTTCAACGAGGGGAAAAAGTGCGCGCGAAAGAGGTGCTTCGCCTTCACAAATTCTTCCATCATCGAAGCGATCAAAACACGCGCGCATGAGCAGATCACGCATCGTCCAATCCTGGTACTTCCCGCCGCTCAGGGGAATGTCCAGCAGCCGCCGGGGATCGTCGCGATGGAGTGCGATCTCGAGCGAGCGATGGAGGACAGGATCCCGCCACCCTTCCGCCTTACGTGCCGGATGCTGGAGGCGCGCAAAGATTTGATCGGCGACATGCATCGTGCGAGGGTTGGCGAGGAGTTTCCCGGGATCGATGATACGTACGGCCACCTCATCGGGAATGCGCTCACAAGCACTTCCACCCCCATTCAACGCAACAAAGGTCTCTGCCAGGACGGAACGGGGCATCTCGGGTGAGAGGAGGTCATCCACGAACGCGGGGGCATAGGGGGAATCCCGGATGTCCCCCCAAAACCAGGGATGTCTATTCGGATCCTCGCGGAACGTCTGGGAGAGTATCTCGAAGAAATCCACTGAAGCTGCCATGCTCGTCTGGAGTGTTGGATGGCAGAGAACCCGTTCGAGAGCTGTAGCCGCTCTCCTCTCGGCCTCCTGCTTGGACCGGGGAACACGCCGAATCGCTGAAGAAATCCTTCTATAGAATTCCCTGAGCGCTGCTTCATCCATCCGTGATACCAAGCTGTGCGCTCCTTCTCGCGTAGTCGTTTCCCCCCGGGAACCAAGCGCGCTCATGGACCCGCCACCATAGCCTCCGCTGTTTTCAATGACATATGCACTCACGTCACCGTAAACACAGAGAAAGCGCCTGAGATGGTCAAAAACATGCTGCGACTCCACATCAGCCTTGGACGCGTGTGCCCTACACTGCGTCTCAATGAACGCAGTCAATTGATCCAAGTTGCGTCCCATGAAGTTGAAAAGCACGTAGACAAGAGGGGCGTACTCCTCGCCGAATGTCCCTCCTACGAGCCGCGTCAGTCTCGAAACCAATGCGCGGTCAGGCTTCTGCAGCCGCGTGAGGCGCTCCTCCCTGTCAAAAATCACCTGAAGAAATCCGGCCCCTTGCATGGCCCATGGATCCCCCTCATAGAGACGATGAAGTATTTGTCTCCCCTGCTCCTGATCGAAGTGCCGCGCATCTGCATCGGAGAGACAGAGTGCTTCTGCGCAATGTCCGCAACATGCCACACGGATCGCCTCCACCGTCTGCGCGGAAAGCCCGAGGGAAT
>JAQUNQ010000054.1 GCA_028717505.1 Candidatus Peribacteraceae bacterium | reverse complement strand
GAGAGGGCGTAGGGCGGAGGACGACGACGTCCTCATCATGCGGTGGAGCATCCTTCTCTTCCTTACGACGTCATCTCGCGTGGTGCGGAGGAATCACGTGGCCACCCGTTCGATTCAGCCTCGCTCTGCTCGGCTTCACTCAGGGTGGCGCTTCGCGTCAGGACCGCAGCGATCGGTCGGAAGTGCGGGAAATTTATACAGAACTCGCCTGCCGCGCGCAACGACAATTCAGGGGAAAATTGCCCCTTTCGTCACTGCAATTTTTCTGTGATCCCCCCGATTGCCACGCGTTCCTGTTTCAGCGTATCGCGGTCGCGAATCGTCACGGTGTCCCTGGTGCCCTGCTTGTCATCTTCCCCGAGGGTCCCGAAGTCCACGGTGATGCAGCGGGGCGTGCCGATCTCGTCCTGCCGGCGGTAGCGCTTGCCGATACTGCCGGTCACGTCAAAATCCACCACGAGGTCCGTCTCCTGAATAATTTTTTTGTACAGCTCTTGTGCCTTGGCGATGAGATGTTCCTTCTTCGAGAGCGGGAGAATCGCCACGTCCACGGGCGCGAGGCGAGGGTCGAACTTCATCACCACTCTCTTCTCCGATCCGCCCGATGCCGTGGGAGCATCCTCCTCCGTATAGGCCTCGAGGAGGAAGGTGAGGACCGTGCGATCACAGCCGAAGCTCGGCTCCACCACGTGCGGGAGGAACTTCTTCGTCGCATCGTCGGGGTCCGTGTAGGTGAGGTCCTCCCCGCTGAATTTCTCGTGCTGCTTCAAGTCGAAATCCCCGCGGTTCGCGAGTCCGAAGAGCTCGCCCCATCCCCAGGGGAACTGGTACTCGATGTCGATGGTGCGACTGGAATAGTGCGATAGCTCCTCCTTGTCATGCTCGCGAATACGCAAGTTCTTTTTTTCAATACCGAGGGATAGGTACCAGTTCCAGACGAGCTCCTTCCACTCCTCGAATATCTCCTTCTCCTTCCCCGGCTCCACGAAGTACTCGATTTCCATCTGCTCGAACTCGCGTGTGCGGAAGGTGAAGTTCCCCGGCGTGATCTCGTTGCGGAAGGCCTTGCCGATCTGTGCGACTCCAAAGGGGAGTCTGGGGCGCATCGTGTCTAGAATGTTCCGAAAGTTCACGAAGATGCCCTGTGCTGTCTCCGGCCGGAGGTATATGTCATTGCCTTCCCCCTCGATCACACCTTGTTGTGTCCGAAACATCAAATTAAATTGTTTTGGCTCAGTCCAGTTTGTCTTCCCACAGTTTGGGCAATTAAACCTGAGTATTTCTTGGAAGAAATGGTGAATCAATGCTCGCTTATCAATTGCATTTAAATCGAAGTCGTATGTGATGTTTAGACTGTCAGTCTTTATTTCTCTGTCATCATCTTTCAATTTGAAACTTAATTTAAGTGGAATAGTGATTTTTTGTTTTCCTTTGAGCGGAGCTTTTTGAGGAACTTTAAGTAAGGGTTGGATTCCTCGGATTAAACGAGTGAAAAAACTTTCGTAATTTCCATCTTCTTTGAAATACACCCACTCTTCCATCATTTTGTCCGCTCGAGTTCTGTAATGACATTCTTTGCATTCGATCAATGGATCGCTGAACGAAGTCACGTGGCCGCTCGCCTCCCATACTTTGGGATTCATCAGAATCGCTGCATCCACTCCCACCATGTCCCCGCGCTTGTGAACGAAAGTCTTCCACCATTCCCGCTTCACGCGGTTCTTGAGCTCCACCCCGAGCGGCCCGTAGTCCCACGTATTGGCGAGGCCGCCGTAGATCTCCGATCCCGGGAAGATGAAGCCCCGGCGCTTGCAGAGGGAGACGAGCTGATCGAGGGAGGAGGCGGGCATGGCGCCACCTTAGCGAATGCGCGTCGAATCTGCCACTGCGGGCTGAAATATCACTTTGTAAGCTATTCCTAAATTGGTCAAAATATGTTAAAATACTAGGAAAGACATGAATCTCACTCTCCGTCGCGCGGCCCTCGGCTTGATGGCGCTCTCTAGTGCGCTCTTTCCTCTCACTGCCGCGGCAGCAGAAACCAATGCGGGCATCCTGAGCGCCTTCACGGTCGTGGGGGTCCTCCTCGCGCTCCTCCTCGGGAGCGCCCTCCTCACGCGGGTGTGGGTGGGCATCGTCAACGTGTCCCTCCTCGATGTCGAGCCGATTGCCTCCATTGAGCGGCGGCACCCGTACCTGCCGTCCCTGCGCGTGATCGTCATGGCCGTCGCGGCGACGCTCTTCCTCGGATACCTATCCCTGAAGACCGTCATGACCGTGGCGCCCTTCGAGGGGCCGGGAGGCGGCCAGCGCATGCTCATCGTGTTCTCCGCGTTCATCTTCCTTTCCCTGCTTGTGGTCCTGCGCTGGCCCCGGGCGAAGGAGTACCTCTTCGCCTGCACGCTCGGGACGGTCATCGGCATCATCCTCATCGGGTTCCAGCGGGCACTCCTCTCCTCGGCCCTCCAGAGTGATCCATTCCTCATGGCACTAGGGGTGGTCGGGGTGGTGCTCGCCTGGCGCTTCCTCTTCGGCCCGTGGGCGCCGCACATCAAAGCGACGGTGCTCGGGACCTTCCTCTTCTGGGTCGGACTGCATTTGCTCTGGAGTGAGGCTCCGACGGAGCGTACCGCGCACCTGCTCGCGATTCTCGTGGCGCTCATTCCGGCGGTGATCTGGTGCCTGCTCTTCCTCAAGTACCACGTGGAGCGGCTCACCCTCGTCTTCCTCATGTTCTTCGCGGGCATGCTCTCCACCGCACCCATCCTCTTCTACGACGCACTGGTCCGGAACGGCATCGAGCTCCAGTTCTTCCTCTTCCGCATCGTGCCGGAGAACTTCTCGCGGTCCTCGAGCGCCTTCGTGACGGGGAACATCGCGTCGGCGGCGGGCGTGCGAGCCACGCTCCTGACTTCCCTCGTCTCCTTCCTCATCGTCGGGCTCATCGAGGAGACCAGCAAGTTCTGGGTGCTGAAGAAGAGTGGCACGCCGTTCTTCCGGTGCATCAACGATGTCATGGAGCTGGGGATCATCGTCGCGATCGGCTTCGCCTTCGCGGAGAACGTCATCAATCCCACCTACTTTGTCGGCTTCATTCAAGAGTACCTCATGGATGCAGCGCAGCCGGACTGGGGGGCATTCCTCGGCAATGTCGTCGGGAGGGCCGTCCTCACGAACATGGTGCATATCCTCTCGACGGGCGTCTTCGGCTACTTCTTCGGCCTCGCACTCTTCGCGGGTCCCTACCTCGAGGATGCACACAACCGCGGGAAGGTATCGCTCGTTGCGTTCCTCATCGGGATGGTGCTGCAGGTGCCGGAGAAGGTGGTCTTCCGCCGCCAGATGATCCTGACGGGGCTCTTCGCCGCGGTGGTCCTCCACGGGCTCTTCAATTTCATGGTCTCCCTGCCGGATCTGCTTCCGGGGAATCCCCGTACGCTCGGCGCCCTCTTTGCGCAGCCCACCGATTCGTGGCTGCACTGGGTATCCCTCATCCTCGTGCCGTCCCTCTTCTACGTCGTCGGCGGATTCTGGCTCCTCTCGCTCCTCTTCTTCCAAGGGGAGAACCGGAAGGTGCGCGGGCAGCTCATCCTCACCGACACATTCGTCACGCCGAGCATGGGGTGATTCGCGCGGAGCGCTTGCGGAGAAACCACGGAGTTTCCCTGCGGCACCGACATGGGTAGAATGGCGGGGAGCCACTGCTGGTGTGCTCCTCTCTCCTCCTTTTTCCTATGCGTCGTTTTCTCCTCCCGCGCACGTTCTCGCAGCTCTTCCTGCTGACGGTGATGGTCCTCGTCTCCGCACCCCAGTCGCTCGCGGCTGCTGCGGACTTCATCACGATTCCCGACGGTACGGTGGTGACCCGCGGGGAATTCATTCGCGGTGCGGTAAAGGCGCTCGACATTTCGCCGCTGCAGACGGGGTCATTGCCTTACGCGCGGGTCCCGCGTGCGCTCGCTCCGTACATCCGGGCGGCGGAGAAGAAGGGGGCGCTCGCCGCGTTCGGGAAGGACCTTGCCCTCGGGCGGGGGATCACGCGGATCGAGGCGCTCGAGGTGCTCGTCCTGCTCGGCGATAAGGCAGGCGAGCCGGCGACGGCCTACCGCGATCTGAAGACGGAGGCGGAGCAGGTGGCGGCACAGGTGGCGCTCGACAATGACTGGATGGAGGCCGAGAGTGCAACGGTCTTCGGTGCCCGTCAGGTACTCACGGGGGCGGAGGCACGCCTCCTCCTCCGCAAGGTCCTCGGCGAGGGCGGGCCGGTGATCGATCATTCCGGGGAGGAGGATTCCATTCCCACCATCCGCGTTCAGTTCAAGCCGGCGAAGGCGGTGGGGACAGAGCTCCCGAAGTCGCAGATACTCGAGTCAGTCTGGAAGATCATCACGGAGGATTACTACCACGGGGACGACATCGAGGAGGAGGAAGCCGGCTACAGCGCTGCGGAAGCGCTCGTGAAGAGTCTCGAAGATCCCTACTCCACGTTCCTCCGGCCCAAGAATGCCCGCGACTTCCAGTCGCGCATCGAGGGGGAGGTCTCCGGTATCGGCGTGCAGGTGGAGGACAAGGCGGGCGTGCTCACCGTGGTGACGCCGCTCTCGGGCTCGCCGGCGGAGAGGGCGGGGATGAAGCCGGGTGATGAGATCCTTGCGGTGGATGGGGTGAGTATCGTCGGAATCGGCTACCTCGATGCGGTGGACAAGGTGCGCGGGAAGGCGGGGACGAAAGTGCTCCTGCACATCCGCCGCAATGGCGCGGAGTTCGACCTCTCCGTCATTCGTGAGACCATCAAGGTGCCGGAGATCAAGGAGACCTGGCAGGGCAACATCGCCATCGTGCAGCTCGTGCAGTTTGGGAAGCTCACGGAGACCGATCTCCGTCCGCTGATGGAGAAGATCAATGGGAAGAATCCCCGTGGCGTGATCCTCGACCTCCGGAATAATCCGGGAGGCCTCCTCAATGCCGCGGGCATCGTCGCGAGCAACTTCCTCCCGAAGGGGAGCCCGGTCGCGCTCATCCGGTCCCGCACCGGAGAGACGACGGAGAAGACCCTGGATCCCCCGACGATTTCTCCGACGGTCCCGTTGGTGGTGCTCGTGAATGACGGGTCTGCGTCCGCATCGGAGATCGTCGCCGGTGCTCTGCAGGATGCCGGGCGTGCGACCATCGTGGGGATACAGACCTTCGGAAAGGGGACGGTGCAGGAGGTTCTCGAGTTCACTGATGGCTCGAGCCTGAAGCTCACGATCGCCGAGTGGCTGACGCCGAAGGGGCGGAAGATCGACGGGCTCGGCGTGAAGCCCGATGTCGTGGTGCAGGCCGGCGAGCGCGATGAGCAGCTCACGAAGGCCATCGATCTCATCCGGGGAGGACGGTGAAAACTCTTCCGCGGGAGGATTCGTTTGATTCCTCTCCTCCTCCCATGCCTCCGCCGGATGCCCGGTCGAATGCGGTGCCTCTTCCCACTCTGCCGCCGACACTCGATGACAAGCAGGCCCTGCAGCCGCCGGTCACACCGGGGATGTAACAAATCTCTTCCTCAGTCTTTGCCAACGCGAAACAATGAAAAAACTGCGCGAAGGCAAGCTTTGCTTGCCTGCCATTCGGCCCTGAAGGGCTCAGGCCCTGAACGGGGAGCGCAACCGCTCAAGGGAAGGGAGAGTTCACGAGAGGGACACCGTAGGTGGCCCTTTCGTGCTTCACTCACATATTCGAGTAGAACTGTTTCTTCTTGTTCTGCGCGCGGAACTCTTCGCGCTTGAGGGCCCGGAGCCGGATGATGCGCTTGTTGGGCTTGCGCTTGTGGTGTCCGCGTTCACGCAGGAGCTTCAGGAGCCCGGTCTTCTGGACTTGCGACTTGAACCGCTGCTGGAGCCGGTCGTTACTCTCTTCGCCGTGCCTGTGTGCGTGAATCGCCATGAGCGGGGAGAGGGTAGGGGAGGAGAGGGGGGCTTTGCAAGCAGATCCTCAAGCTTCGTTGTGTTCGGGCGGGAGGGGGCCCGGCGTGCTAAGCAGGTGAGCAAGTGTGTCGATGATGGACATCATCTCACTGCGGAGCCGCGTTTCGACGCAACGCTGTATCTCCAGGGAGAGGGCGCTCAGCGTGGAAATGATGTCCCGTTCTTCGAGGAATGTGAGGAAACGCCTGGAGAAGGTTGCGGCTGTTCCGAGGGTCTTCCCAAGGGCGAGAAAACGAACCACTCCTTCGAAGTCCGGTTTCATTTGCAGGCAAGCCAGCAGCGCCTGGCGTGAGGCGAGCGGTGGAAGGCTCCCCTCGATGCGTTGCAGCGTGCCCCGGATCGCACCGAGAGCGGCCTCGGGAACACGGTAGAACTGCGTGACGTCTATGACCTGCTCCATGGGCGCGAGCCTACTCGGGGGATCGGAGTTTCGGGAGATTTTTCAGATTTTTTTCGAGGCAATGGAGAGGGATATGCAAGGGAAAGACTCGTCGTTTTTCGCAAGTGGAAGCGCTCCATCCAAAGCCCTCTTTGCCATTGCCTCCGGTCCATCTTCTCCGTAAAATCCACCAAGATATGACGGCCAAGAATCAGTACACCGCTGAAAATATTCAAGTGCTCGAGGGTCTCGAGCCGGTCCGCAAGCGCCCGGGCATGTGCATCGGGTCCACGGATCAGCGGGGGCTCCATCATCTGATTTACGAAATCGTGGACAACTCGATCGATGAAGCGATGGGCGGTCACTGTAAGAACATCACGGTCATGCTCCGCGAGGATGGCGGCGTGAGCGTGGAGGATGACGGCCGCGGCATCCCGGTGGACATCCATCCCAAGCTGAAGAAGTCCGCCCTCGAGATTGTGCTCTGCACGCTCCACGCGGGGGGCAAGTTCGGCGGGGATGACAGCGGCTACAAGGTTTCCGGCGGACTGCACGGCGTCGGGTCTTCCGTCGTGAATGCGCTGAGCATCAAGATGCGCGCGGAGGTCTACCGCGATGGCAAGATCTATGCGCAGGAGTACGCGCGCGGCAAGCCTACGGCCGATGTGAAAGTGCAGGGACAGACGAAGAAGAGCGGTACGACGATCATCTTCTACCCGGACAAGGAGATTTTCGACACGCTGGAGTTCAGCATGACGATCATCATGACGCGCCTCCGCCAGCAGGCGTACCTCACGCGCGGTGTCACCGTCGCGCTCCTCGA
>JAQUNQ010000053.1 GCA_028717505.1 Candidatus Peribacteraceae bacterium | reverse complement strand
AGGCCGCCAAACTCAGCTTCGCCAAAACCGTCCACGTGGTCATCCCGCACTTTGCCTACGCACGGCAGGACCGCGTGGCCGCCCCGCGCGAGCCCATCTCCGCTAAGCCGATCGCGCACCTCCTGGAGGAATCGGGAGCGGATCACGTGATCACCCTCGATCTCCACTCCGACCAGATCCAGGGGTTCTTCGGGGTCCCCGTGGATGCGCTGGATGCCCGTCCGCTCTTTGCCACCTACTTCAAGGGGAAGAAACTTACGGATCCCGTCATCGTCTCGCCGGATGCCGGCGGCGCCAAGCGCGCCAAGCACCTCGCGGACATGCTCGGCGCGGACCTCGCGATCCTCCACAAGAGTCGCCCCCAGCATCAGGAGGCACAGGTGATCGAGGTCGTCGGCACCATCGAGGGGAGGACCTGCATCGTCTTCGACGACATGATCGACACGGCCGGCAGCCTCTGCTCCACCAAGGACGCCCTCCTCCAGCGCGGAGCGAATAAGCAGGTCTACGCCGCCGCGACGCACGCCATCTTCGCCGGCGAGGCCATCAAGCGCCTGAAGAAGGCGAAGTTCGCCGAAGTCGTCGTCTCGGACTCCATCCCGCAGGACCCCAAGGCCTTCCCGGGACTTCGCATCCTCCCCGTCTCCCCGCTCCTCGCGGACGTCATCCACCGGATCGAGCTCGGGCAGAGCGTGACGAAGATCTATGAGAAATGGGAGATGTAATCTCCCTAGAAATACACAAATGGGGACTCCCCTCACGCCGCGTGGGGAGCGTTGCCATTTTCTCCGTGCGCCTGCCCCCCTCCCTGACCATCGCCATCAACGGGAGTCCCGAGTAGGCGTCCCAGATGCTCCTCCATTTCCCCGCGGTAGCGCGCGACGAGCGCCTCCGTCAGACCCATCTGCTGCCGGATCTCCTCCCACGTGTGCATGCCCTCTCCCGTGAGATTGAAGAGGAGTTCCGCTGCTCTTGCCGGACACGCTTCGAGGGGGCTCTTCTGGAGGAGTGCACGGATGCGGGGCACCCCCTCATGCTCCAGGACCTGCCGGATCGCACGCGGTGAAGTGTGCAGGACGATGTCATCGGAGGACCGCGGCGGGGACGGGGTGAAGGTCACGGGGACGCGATCAGGAGCCATGTCGTCTGCAGGGAAGATGTGCATGGCCGCAGTCTTTCACCGAAAACAGCTCCTGTGAAATTTTTCAAAATATTTGTATTTTTTCCAAAATTTGTTAATTTTTGAACATGCGGACCATTTCCCAAACAGTGGAGGAGTTCCTCGCCGCGTCCCCCCTCTACACGGAGGCGATCGCGGAGGGCATCGTGAACTACTCGTCGCTCGCCCGGAAGATGCGGCCCCTCGTGGAGGAACGGCTCATGGAAGACGCTACGGAAGGAGCCATCGTCATGGCCCTCAAGCGGAGCGCCTCGGAGATTGCCCGAGGAGCCGTGAAGCCCCCGCGCGTGCGGCTCACGAACATCACCGTGCGCTCGGACCTCGTGGATTTCTCCTTCGTGAACTCCCCCACCCTCCACCGGATCCATGAGGAACTCCTGAAGCTCCAGAGACGAACGGAAGGAACGTACGTCAACTTCGCGCAGGGATTCTTCCAGACGACCATCCTCGTGAGCGAGAGCATCGCCGAGACGCTCGCCCGGATGACGAAGCACGAGAAGCTCCTCGAGCGCTGCGAAGCCCTCTCCGCCGTCAGCTTCGATCTCCCGCGCCATGCGTTGCCGGCCCCCGGCATCTACGCCCAGTTCTTCCGCGCCCTCGCGCTCAAGGGGATCTCCGTCGTGGAGGTCTTCTCCGCCTACGCGGAACTCACGCTTGTCGTCGCACGGAAGGACGCGGACCGGACCTTCGCGGTCGTGCAGGCGCTGTCAGGAAGACGGCAACAGGAACGTGGTGGGCGATAGTGGACCCTGCTTCGCTGCGCTACGCCGTGGTCGTGTCGTCTTCAATGTTGCCCGAGGACAATCGCGGCGAAGTCCGCAGACGGAGCCGGATGGTGGGCGATAGTGGACTTGAACCACTGACCTCGACATTATCAGTGTCGCGCTCTAACCAGCTGAGCTAATCGCCCGTGGGACGCAGAAAAGCCTACGGAGTCTCCGCGGCAAAATCAACCGCCCAAGGCAGAACTTTTTTTAGAGCTTCGCCCACCCGAGGAAGGCATTGAGGACAATCGCGTTCGGCAGCTTCGTGCCGTCCATCACGATATCCGAGACGATCTGGCTCTCCACGTCGTACGTGAAGTCGTAGACGTGATCATTGAGGGTGCCCGAGATGTAGAGCCCCGTCACCCGCGCACGCTGCGCATCGAGCGCCACGATCTTCGTCTCGAGGGAGAAGAGTCCGCCATTCGAGGCGAAGACGCCGTACGCGCGCTGCGCTACCACGCTCATATCGAGGGAGGTGGAGCCCTGCACCGTCTCCCCTTCCTCCGCCACCCCGAAGGGATCCCCCTCATCGCCATTCCCCGCTGCGACGGAGGAGGCCCCATTGCCGCTGCTCACCGGAGCTGAGAGATCCAGCACGACATTCTGAGCCGTGAGCGTATCCGCCTGCGTGAGCGCCGCAGTGGTCGCCGAAGAGAGGAGGGCACCGTAGGGCTCCGCGAGAGCAGTGAGGCTCACCGAGAGCGTGCGGGCGCGCTCGGGATAGCCCTGAGCGAGCGACCACTGCACGAGCGGGAGGAGCACGTCGGAGAGAGAGGTGAAGAAAGCCGTGGGATTCGTACTCTCCTGCAGGAAAACCGCGGTGGCATCCTCCCAGCGCTTCATGGCGAGCGAGGGCAGGATCTGCGGATGGATGTTGGACTGGGGGAGCGTGAGAAGGAAGACCGCCTGCACCTCCGCGTCCATCGCGGGAGTGGCGATAACCCATGCCGTAGAGCGGAGCTTCGGATGCAGGGCCGCGAGCTGCCAGAGATCACTCCGTTCCGCGCTGACGCGCGAGAGGAGCTCAATCCTCAGGAGTGAGGAGACGGGCAGACGGGCAAGGAGGATGGCGAAGACATCCCGCGCGCGCTCAAGGGTGAAGACGGAGGAGAAATCTGGATCCTCGAGGAGAGCGAGCGCCCCTCCGCTGTCGTCATGCTCCAGACGGAAGCGCAGCGCCCCGAGCGCCTCCTCGGCAAGCTCTTCCTTGCTCTTCTCCGCCGCCGCGGGGAGGAGGAACAGGGAGAGCCATCCCGGCTGATCGAGTTCCGCCTGCGGCAAGGGAAGGGAGGCATCATTCGCGGAAAGATCTGCAAGCGCTGTCATCTTCTCCGTGATGAAATACTTGGGAAGGGAAGAGAGAACACGCGTGGAGAAGAAGGGCCCGTACCCGCCACTCCCCGTGCCCACACCGGGCAGGATCTCCGGGCTGTCCCACTGCAGGCCTGCCGGCACGATCATGGAGGCATCGCCGATGGTGACGAAGACCGGTGACGTGAGTGCGGCCACGGAAACCGTGGAACCGTTCACGGTGAGGGAGAAGGCTCCGTTCATGCCCCGGAGCACCGCCGATCCCGCAGCCACTTCGATGATCCCCTCCCCCGTAACAAGGACGGATCCCTCCTGGAGAATCGCGGGAAGGGTCGACGTATCGAGAATAGCTCCCTCGGAGAGGAGGGCACGCGCGCCATGGCCCAGATCGATCGCACCGGAATCGGCAGTCGTCGCCCCACTGCCGCTCTCGGGGAGCTGCGCCCCCGTGCGATAGGAGAAGGTCACCCAGAAGCTCGTCGAGAGGAGGAGGACGGTGAACAGGGGGAGAGCCACGAGATGCCGGTGCGCTTTCTTTCGGTGGTGCATGGCAGCAGGAATCGGGGAAAGGTCAAAATGCCTAATAATCCCTCTAGGATAGCAGAAAATCGCATTTCGATCAATCCGGAAGGGCTTGCAGGAAACCGCTCCTCCGGGCACCCTCGCGGGGTGCAGACACCCCCCAAGGAACGGCGGATTCTCGGCATCGATCCCGGCCTCGCCACGACGGGGCTCGGGCTCATCGTGGCCCGTTCCGATCAGGACATCGAGGCCCTGGACTGGCTGACCATCGAGACGAAAGCAGGCACGCCCCTCCTCGAGCGCCTCGCGGAGATCGAGCACGATCTCTCGGAGTATTTGGAGGAAGCAGCCCCCTCCCTCGTCGTTGTGGAACGGCTCTTCTTCGCCGTGAACGAGCGGAGCGCACTCGAAGTGGCGCAGGCGCGCGGGGCCATCCTCCTCGCCGCCGCGAAGAAAACGCTCCCCATCCTCGAACCCACCCCCCTCGAACTCAAATCCTGCATCACGGGCGACGGCAAGGCCGACAAGAAGCAAATGCAAGCGATGCTCACCCGCATCCTCAGTCTGAAGGAGACCCCGCAACCCGCCGATGCAGCGGACGCCCTCGCGCTCGCGGTCTTCGGAGCACTACACCAACGCACGCTGACCGCTCTCTAAGTAGTGGGTAGTGAGTAGTTTTTTCTTGGAACATTAGGCGTGTGCGCGCTTTCGAGTGGCTTCGGAAATTTTCCCACCGCCCACTTCATAGAGACAGTGAGGATGGAGGGCTCCCGCGGGGAGGTGCGTCGTCGTGATGAGCACCTGACAGTCCCGCAGGGTGGAGAGCAGCCGCTCCTGATGCGCCTGATCGAGCTCGGAGAAGACATCATCCAGGAGCACGACCGGCTTCTCCCCACGCTGGAGCTCGAGGTAGGACACTTCCAGGAAGAGGAGCGCGAGGACCGCCGTGCGCTGCTGTCCGCGCGAGGCGAAGGCGGAGAGCGAGCGCCCTCCCACCTCCATGCGCCAGTCGTGACGGTGCGGTCCCACCGTCGTGGACTGCACGAGGAGATCCCGCTCGCGATAGTGCTGCAGGAGGGCGAGGAGCTCCTCCTCCGCCGGCTTGAGCTCGCAGGCCTCCCCCGCACGATCGTAGACGAGCCGGACATCCTCCCACGCCTCGCCGAGCGAAGAGAGCTCTCCGGCAATCGTGCACTGCAGCACCTTGAGCATCTCCAGATTCCGGACTGTGAGGAGCGCCCCCTCACGCGCAAGCTCCCGATCCCAGACGGAGAGGTCCCCCTCCCGCCCGAGCCCTTCCGCGATCTTCCGGAGGAGGGCGTTGCGCTGCTTGAGAATCTTCTGATACGTGAGATGGGCACGCAAATACTCCGGAGAAACCTGACAGAGGAGATCCGCCAGGAAATCCCGCCGGCGGGCGGGCGCACCCGTGAAGAGGTCGAGATCCTGCGGGAGGAAGAGGACAGTCGGGAGCGCCCCCACGAATGCACCGACAGGCGTCCGGACATCCCGGATGAAGCACGCCTTGGCTTTGCGGGGCTGCAGCTGACTCACCACTTCGAGTTGTAGTTCCTCCTCCGCATCGGTGTGGAGAGTGGCACGGACACGGTAATACTCCTTTCCCCACTGCACGATATCCGCCTCCTCCGCATCGAAGCAGGACCGGCCCTGCGAGAGGAGCGCGATGGCCTCGAGGATGTTGGTCTTGCCCGCGCCGTTCGGCCCCCGGAAGACGTGGAAGCCGCTCCCCGCGAAGGTCACCTGCGCCGACGCGTAAGAGCGGAACTGCTCGAGCGTGAGGGAGAGGAGGCGCATCAGGAGGAAGAGCGTAGCAGTTCCCTGCCCTCCTCGAGGAGCCCCCGGATGATCGAGAGGTATTCCTTGCGCTTGATGGAGCGGGAGAGATCCTGCGGCTTCACCCACGCGAACCGGTCGATCTCCCGCCCGTCCACCGTGATGACCGCGTCGTCCGGCGCGCGGGCGAGCACGAATTCGATGCGCTGGCCGCAGACGTTGTCGGGACGGAAGCGACGGTACGAGGGGGGGAAATCGTACTGGTACACCCGTGCGCTCCTGCCGAGCACCGTCACCGAGAGGCCTGCCTCCTCCTGCAATTCCCGGAGCGCAGTCTGCTCGGTCGTCTCCCCCTCCTCGCGTCCCCCCTGCGGCAGCTGCCAGCTGTCACGCTTACGCGGCTTGTGGAGCAGGAGCACCTCGACATCACCCTCCTTGGGACGGAGCACGAGGATCGAGGCGCACGCACGGTAGACATCAGGCATGCAAAAACTATAGCAGACTCCCCTCCTCCTTCCTGCCCACTCTATTTCGAATGGCGCTCTTCCTTGAACTTCGGCTTCACGTGCTTCTTACAAACAGGACAGTATTTTTTGAGCTTCGAGGAATGCTCCTTCCAAGCCTTACCCATTTTATCCTGCTTGTGGAAGCGGATGGTTCCGACGCGGTTGCCCGATTCGGGGCAGAGGACGGTGAAGACGGTGCGCTTTCCTCGCGGCATAACGGGCGTAGGGTAATGATGGTGTTGGGGTATTGCAAGGAAAAGACGCGAAGAATGAGGGGATAGGGTGTAGGAGTAGGACGTAGGAAAGGAAATCAAAAAAACTATGCCTTCTCACCCTACGCCCTTCACACACTCACCCCTGCAGAAACTCAAACACACCGGAGACAGCGACAGCCCCTTCGCCAGCCGCCGTCACGATCTGCGCGAAGTGGTTACTGGCACTCGTGACATCGCCCGCCGCGAACACGCCGGGAACGGAGGTCTGCTGAGCGGCATCCACCTGCAGGTACCCGCGCTCGTCGAGCGCGCATCCGAGCGCCTGCGCCACTTCGACCGACGGCACGGAACCGATCTCGATGAAGACGCCATCAAGTTTCAATGCGCTTCCCCCCTCGAACGGCTGATCGAGAACGATGCCAGTCACTCTCTGGTCACCCTTGATCTCCTTCACCGTGCGCTCGAGGACGAAGGTGACGTTCGTCTTCTCCTTCAGCTTCTGGGACCAGTACGGCTCCGCGCGGAGCTCCTTGCGCCGGTGAATGAGGTACACCTGCTTGGCGACCTGCGCGACGATGGCAGCACCCTCCACCGCCGCATCCCCTCCTCCGATGACGGCAACCGTCTTCCCGCGGTAGAAGAACGCATCGCATGTGGCGCAGTACGAAACACCCTTGCCGGCAAACTCCTTCTCCCCCGGAGCGCCGAGCGACCGCTTGCGCGATCCTGTCGCGAAGATCACTGAACGTGCATCCTCGGAGCCTCCCCCCACAAAGTGAAGACGGAAGCCCTCCTTCGTCTTCTCCACCTTCTCCACGCGCACGTTCTTGTGTGTCACTTCGGAGAAATTGAGTGCGTGTTTCTTGAAGCGCGCGAGGAGATCCGCCCCCGCCACCTCGATGTCCCCCGGCCAGTTGCCCACCTCAGCGGCCGTCACGCTCATCCCCCCCTCTTCCTCTCCCACGATGAGCGTAGAGAGCTTGTACCGCGCCGCATAGATCGCCGCCGTGTACCCCGCCGCCCCGAGACCGATGATCGCAACGTCGAACATGAGAATAGCGTACGAGGAAGAAGGGATGGGGGCAATGACCCGATGCCATCATCGAAACACTGTACGGTTCACCTCTGCCTTGTCACAGCCGCAAGGCTCTCTCGCAAAGACTCAACGGAAGTATGAAGAGACCCAAGATTCTTCGGATCAATG
>JAQUNQ010000052.1 GCA_028717505.1 Candidatus Peribacteraceae bacterium | reverse complement strand
ATGGCTTGCGTCGTCTTGTCCCCGGCGAGGTAGGCGTGGTAGAGGCCCGGGGCAATCTTTGCACTCACGATGGTGGTGGCCGCTCCGCCCTTGGTGATGAGACCGGTGGAGAGGCAGCTCGCTGGCGTTTCACAGTAATCATCCGATGCGACGTTCTGCGCCTGGTCGAGATCATTGATCCACGTGATGATTCCGCCGCGCGAGACGGAGACGGAGGAGGGGGAGAAACCCTGGGTGGTGATGTGCAGGGTGGCGCCGCTCGCCACTTCGCCCTGCAGGTATCCCATGCTCCGGAGGAGACCGAAGCCGATGGTGACCACGAGGAGGATCCCGGCGATGGCTCCCGGCTGCCGCGAAACCGGCATCCCCCGCAGAGCGGGAGGGGGCATCGGTGGGGGCAGGGAAGGTTGCGCGGAGTGGACCGACACTTGCCGTTCTCCGTGCGATTCGCCTGCAGCATCGGTCGTGTGCCAGTGCGGATGGAGATCGCTCACAGGTGGGGGGGAGTGGTGGTGGCGTGGAGCTGTCGCCTCGCCGCGAGCACCGTGCCGGTAACCGCGGAGAGGAGGAGGAGCAGGACAACGACAGAAGGCACGCCGGTTTCGCCGGGGAGCGTGGATGTCTTGCTGCCAGTGGTGCCTTCAAGGGGATTCGTCGGGAAGGCTTCCTGCGTGAGATCTCCGGTGAGGGGGGAGGTCGAGCTCTTCGGATTACCGACTTCCACGGAGACTTCCTGACTGAAGGCGCTCTCCTCGTCCAGCGTATTGAGGGCGCGCACCGAGAGGTAGTACGTTTCCCCCTCGGTCATGGCGCGGATCGCCATGCTCGTGGACTCCGGATTGACCGTCTTGCGCTGGATGTACCGGCCGGTCGTCGTGCCGTAGTAGACGTTGTATCCCTTGAGCTGCGAAGACTGGAGCGGATCCCATGCGAGGAAGATCGTGCTCCCTTCGGTGGTCACGCGGACATTACGGACCTGCAGGATGGAGAAGGCCGTCCTGCCGGTCTGATCGGTCGCGGCGCCCGCGGCGGTGCAGACATTCGTCTTGCAGTTACCACTCGTGCACTGGGTGTTCGCGGTGCACTGGCCGCCATCCGGAATCTTCAGGACATCCCCCTTGCACACTTTGTCGCTGCAGAGGCCGCTCTTACAGTCGGTATTGGCAGTGCAGGCTTTCCCGTCCACGATCAGCTCCTTCGCGGTGCTCGAAGCGGAGGAGGCGGGAGAGGGGGTGGAGGAGGTACTCGCTTTCGAGGAGGTGCTGCTCTTCGTGGAAGACACGCTGGTGCTGCTGCCCCCTGCCTGCTCAATGCGGCAGAAGATGGAGCAGCCATCCCCCTGAATGAAATTTCCGTCATCGCACTCCTCCGTGCCTTCGATGATCCCATTGCCACAGAGCGGTTCCCCACTCCCATGGAGGGAGGAGCTGGCCGATGACTTTGGCTTGGACGTGGCACTGGAGCTTGCACTGGAACCTGTTCCAGTCGAACTTACCGAGCTCGAGGAGCCGGTTCCCGTCTTCGGGACGTCCTTCGGATCGAAGGTAACGAGGAGCGAAGAGGGGTCGATGCCGAGGACGTTCTCGTCGGCCGTCGCCCCCTTCGCCATGACGAAGGTGTGTCCATTGGTCTGGATGTCGTAGAAGCCAATGACTTCCTTGCCGAGCGCGGGGACGCTCTTCACGCGGAAGCTCACGCGCGCCACCACGATTTCGGTGTCAGTGGGCTCGCTTTCCTCCTCCGCACTCGCGTCGATCTTGAGGTAGCCCTCTGCTGCGGAAAAATTTTTCTCTCCCGGAGTGGTCAGAGGGAAATCATCGCCGATGGTCACGCCGCTCCCCTCGAGGACCTGCGGGTTATAGAGGAGCCATGCCCGCACGCGGGTGATCCCCTGCGCGGTCGGGTTGGTGAGGACGAGATCCATGTCCAGGGAACCATTCTTGCGGAGAGGCGTCGTCTTCAGGGTCTTCGGGTCGACGACGGCGAAGCCCGGACAGACGGTGGCGCCCGTGCCTGCCTGCGTCCCTGAACCTGTGCCTGCCTGCGCCCCTGAGCCGGTTGCCGGTGTGGGGATGGTGCAGTGGGGGCGCAGGAAGAGCATAGTGTCCTTCTTCGCCGCTGCGAGCGCCCCCGACACGATCATGAGGGAGAGGAGCGTGCAGGGGAGCAGGTATCTGCGGATGCGGGGCCTCGGGATGAGGAGAGTCAGGTTCATGGGGGAGGGGCGTTAGAACGCGGAGATCTGGCGGAGGAGTCGCAGTGCGTCATCGACCGTGAGCTGCCCGTCCCCATTGGGGTCGGCCAGGAGCTCGCGCGGCGAAGGAGTGTGGTACCCCTGCGCGATTTCCAGGATGGAAATGACATCCTGGAGGTCGATGCTGCCACTCCCGTCCATGTCTCCCTGTTGTGCCGTGGATCCTGCCTCGATGAGGGTGATGGGCTGCACTTCCCCGGCGGTGCGAATACCGACGGCGAAGGACGCCACCACGCACATCGCGCCGAGCCCGAGCATTTTCAGGCTCTGCCCGGAGAGGATCCTCTGGAGGATGGGTGTGTGCATTTCTCACCATTATAAGCCAAAAACGCCTGCCGCTCCACGGAGCAGACATTGACTATTACTTTTGATTGTTTGCTAACACTAGCATTATCAATAGTGGCGGAAATGCAATCTCCTGGCCTCGAGAAGCAGGGTTTTCTATTAGAAACTACCATGAGGATAAGTACAGTAGAGTGGTACCACGATGGAGACCTACACTTGAGCTTCCCATGGGAAAAATCTTTCTCTTTACGGGCGAGAATCGCTATGCCCTCCGGCAGGAGGTGAGCCGGTGGATGCGGGAATTCCGCGAAAAGCATGGGGAGGAGAACATCAGCCGTCTGGAGGCGAGGGATCTCTCCGTTGCCTCCCTCCTTGATGAGGTGGCCTCAGCCCCCTTCATTTCCCAATTCCGGCTGATTCTGCTCGAGGGTATTCCGTCTTTCTCGAAGGAGGAAGTGGCCCTCATTGCCGACAGTCTCCACCCGCAGGCGCTCCTCCTCCTCGTCGATCCCGCTCCGGATCGGCGGCTCGCTGCCACGAAGGAATTCCTGAAGATCGCCGAGGTGAAGACATTCCTCCCTCTTCGGGGGCAGAATCTGTTTGCCTGGATGCGGACCATGCTCGAGCAGTGCGGGGGCAGGGCTTCCGAGGAGGTGCTGGGACTGTTGCTCGGTCTGGTGGGAGAGGATCAGGAGGCGCTCTCCCAAGAGCTCCGGAAATTGGCGCTCTTCTGCGGTGAGCGGCCGGTGACGAGGGAGGATATCGATCTCCTCGTCGTTCCCTCGGCGGAGCAGGCCGTGTGGCGACTCATGGATCTCCTGGGGGAAGGGAAGTCCGAGGAGCTCCTGCGCTACAGCAAGAGTTTGCTCGACCGCGGGGAGAGTCCTGCCAGTCTCTGGAACATTCTCCTCTGGATGACGGCGAGCCTCGTCGGCGTCACGTGCGCCGTGCAGGAGGGGGTGATGTCGCCGGATGCGATCGTGAAGGCTGCGGGCGTGAAATTCAATGCCGCGCGCTCACTCCTTCCCCTCGCTCGTCGCTCGTCTCCTGCCGGACTCCGTGCGGTGGTGGCGCGCATTGCGGAGAGGGATATCGGCCTGAAGACGGGGGCGTTCCGCTCGACGGCGGAGGCGCCCGAGGAACTGGAGGCGATCGTTGACTCGACGCTCGCTGCTCTCGCGGAGGTCGGGAAGGGGCGGTGATGTTCCCTACTTCTGTTCGATTTTATTCAGGAGTTGCTGTGCCTTCGCCTCCTCTTCGCGGGAGGCTGCTTCCTCCGACTGGCTCCGCTGCTGCTGGCGACGGTGCCGTTCCTCCTCGATTTTGCGCGTGAGTTCGTCCTGCCCGAGTTTCTCGATCTCATTCGCGTACTTGCGGTCGATCGCCGCCAGCTGTTCCCGCTCGTTTGTGAGGATGTCCTTCAGGTTCTGGACCTGCTCGGGGGTCATGACGGGGAGGATATTCACCCAGTACTGTCGCTCCTCGTCATTCATGCTCTCCGAGCCGAGGATGAGCTCGATGATCTCCAGGAACTTCTTCTTCACCTCCTCGGGAACGGTCACCGCCGGCGGGTTTTTCTTCGGATCGGGCACGGACCAAAGGGTACGGGGTTTAAGGTCACGGGTAAAGAGCACGCCATTGTGTGCGCACATTTTTCCTGGGATTCCTCACGCGACTTTCAGGATCTCGTAGCGGAAGATGCCATTCGGCGCGTTCACTTCCACGACGTCATCCTTCTTCTTGCCGAGAAAAGCCTTTCCGAGCGGGGACTCGTTGCTGATCTTCCGCTCGATGGGGTCCGCCTCGGTGGCGCCGACGATCGTGTAGGTCTCCGGTTCCTCGCGCGTGGTCTTGTTGCGGACGGTGACAGAGGAGCCGATCTCCACCTCCTTGCCGCGGTGGTCGGTCTTCTTATCGGCGATGATCTTCGCATTCTTGATTTTGCGCTCGAGCTCGAGGATCCGCCCTTCCACGAATGCCTGTTCGTTCTTCGCTTCCTCGTACTCGGAGTTCTCGGAGAGGTCTCCGTAGGAGATGGCTTCCTTCAGGCGCTGTGCGACTTCCTTGCGGCGTGTCGTCTTGAGGTAGGTGAGCTCTTCCGTGAGCTTCTTCAAACCTTCCTTCGTCACGAGCGTCTGCTCGTCATCCGGGAAGGGAGCTGCGGCAGCGCCACCCGGTGTGGGGACGGAACCCGGCGCGTCAAAGAGGAAATCGTCTGTCATGGCAAAAGGAAGGGAGGGGTGAGCGTTATCCTAAGCTTCAGGGCTTGGGAAAGCAAGGAAGAAGAGAGGCGAGAAGCTCGATGCGGAGTGGCTGTAAGCCGTACGCTGGCAGGTCGCTTACTGTTCCGCAAGCAGAGCAGGCCATTTGAGGAGGGGGATTCCCCCTATGTCCTCGCGCACAATGGCTTCCACGAAGCGCTTGAAGAGCTGCACATTCGTGAAGAGGGGGATACCGTGATCGGTGGCGAGCCGCCGGATGAAGTAGCCGTCCGTCTGCTCCGCGGAGCTCGAGTGCGTCGGGATATTCACGACGAGTTCGGCCCTCCGCTGCTCGAGGTACTCGCGGATGTTCGGGCTCCTCGGCTCGGAGACTTTATGAAGGAGGACGGAGGGGAGTCCGCGGGATTCGAGGAATTCGTGCGTGTGCTGGGTGGCGAAGAACGCGAAGCCCCGCTCGTGGAGGGCGCGGAGAGTCGGGAGGAGATCCACCTTGTCCTCGAGGCGCCCGATGGTGACGAGGATGTTTTTCTTTGGCATCTTGAAGCCGACGGCGGTGAGGGCGAGGAGGAGCGCCTGTTCCGCGTTGTCGCCGAAGCACGCCACTTCCCCCGTGCTCGCCATCTCCACGCCGAGGCGCGGGTCTGCACCCCGCAGGCGCGAGAAGCTGAACTGCGCTGCCTTCACGCCGACGTGGTCGAGATCGATGGTCTGGTAGCGGAGATCGGTGGGGGCCTTGCGGAGGAGCGCCTGTGTTCCCAGCGTGATGAAATTCTGGCCGGTGACCTTGCTCGCGAAGGGGAAGCTGCGGCTCGCGCGCAGGTTGCATTCGATCACCTTCAGGCGGTTGTCACGGGCGAGGAGCTGGATGTTGAACGGTCCGGAGATGGCGAGACCGCGCGCGATCATCTTCCCAATGGCCTTCACGCGGCGGAGGGTCTCCAGATTGATGCGCTGCGGCGGCAGGACGATGGTCGCGTCACCCGAGTGCACGCCGGCATTCTCGATGTGTTCGGAGATGGCATAGAGCAGGAGCTGCCCGTCCTGCGCCACCCCATCGAACTCAATCTCCTTCGCGTTGATCTCGAACTTGGAGATGACGATGGGGGCCTCCTTGTTCACGAAGGTGGAGCGCTGGATGTAATCCTCGAGATCGTCCTTCGAGTGGACGACGGCCATGGAGGCGCCGGAGAGCACGTAGCTCGGTCGCACGATGACGGGGTAGCCGACGGCATCCGCGAACTCGACAGCGGAGGAGAGCTGGGCAAATTCCTTCCACTCCGGCTGGTCGACTTTCAATTCATCGAGGAGGGAGCTGAACTTGTGGCGGTTCTCGGCGCGATCGATGTCTTTCGGGGACGTGCCGAAGATCGGGACCCCCACTGCGGCGAGCTTGGGGGCGAGGGAGGTCGGGATCTGCCCGCCCATGGAGACGACGACGCCCTCCGGTTTCGTGAGCTCGATGATGTCCCGCACGCGCTCCTCCGTGAGCTCGTCGAAGAAGAGCGCATCGCATTCGTCGTAGTCCGTGCTCACGGTTTCCGGATTGCTGTTGATCATGATGACGTGAAATCCCTGCCGTTGCAGCTCGTGGGCCGCCTGCACGCAGCACCAGTCGAACTCGACGGACGAGCCGATGGAGTAGGGGCCCCCGCCGATCACCACGGCGGAGCGGTGCAGAGCTTCCGGTGTCCGCACGCCGAAGTCCGTGTCGTGCTCCTGCCCGTGATATGTCAGGTAGAGGTAATTGGTCTGCGCGGGGAATTCCCCGGCGAGCGTGTCGATCTGCTTGATGACGGGCAGAATTCCCTCCAGTGTTCGCTGCTGACGCACCTCCTCGCACTTCTTGTCCGCGAGGAGCGCGATGGCCCGATCGGAGAAGCCCCGGCGCTTCGCGGCGCGGAGGAGGGGGGCGGCGAGCGGCTTGCCACGGTGGTGGAAGAGTTCCGCGGCGGTCTCGGCGCAGGCGCGGATGCGCTCGAGGAACCAGCAGTCCATGCCCGTGGCGGCGGCGATCTCGTCCACCGTCCACTCGCCCTTCAGCGCCTCGGCGACGGCGAAGATGCGCCGCGGCGTGGGGCGCGTGAACTCCTCTTTCATATCACGAAACTTCAGCGCGCAGGGATAGAGGCCCTCCTCGCCGATGTTCAGCATCCGGATGGCTTTCTGGAGTGCTTCCTCGAACGTGCGGCCGATGGCCATCACCTCGCCTACCGACTTCATCTCGCTCGTGACGCGCTCGCTCACGTGGCGGAACTTCTGGAGATCCCAGCGGGGGATCTTCACGGCGACATAGTCGAGGGACGGCTCGAAGTCTGCGCAGGTCACCTGCGTGATGGCGTTGCGCAGCTCCGGAAGGATGTAGCCGAGGGCGATCTTCGCCGCGACGAAGGCGAGCGGATAGCCGGTTGCCTTGGAGGCGAGAGCGGAGCTGCGGCTCAGGCGCGCATTCACCTCAATGACACGGTACTGGCGGGACGCGGGGTCGAGCGCGTACTGGATGTTGCACTCGCCGGCGATCTTCAGGTGCCGGATGACCTTGAGCGCGATGGAGCGGAGCATCTGGTAGTCCTCGTTGTCGAGCGTCTGGCTCGGCGCGATGACGATGGATTCACCCGTGTGGATGCCGAGGGGGTCCACGTTCTCCATGTTGCAGACGGTGATGCAGTTGTCCGCACTGTCCCGTACCACCTCGTACTCGATCTCCTTCCAGCCAGTGAGGTCCTCCTCCACGAGCACCTGCGGGGACTCCACGAAGGCAACTTTGCAGATCTCACGGAGCTCCTTTTCGGTTTGCGCGCGGCCGCTGCCCTTCCCCCCGAGCGCGAAGGCACCGCGGACGA
>JAQUNQ010000051.1 GCA_028717505.1 Candidatus Peribacteraceae bacterium | reverse complement strand
ACTTCGGACCCCGCCTGCGTGAAGCGGAAGATGTTATCGATGAAGAGGAGCACGTCGCGCTGTTCCTCATCGCGGAAGTATTCGGCATAGGCAAGCCCTGTCAGACCCACACGAAGACGTGGTCCGGGCGGCTCGTTCATCTGACCGAAAACGAGCGTGGTCTTTTCCAGAACGCCGGATTCCTTCATTTCGTAGTACAAGTCGTTTCCCTCGCGGCTGCGCTCCCCCACTCCGGCAAACACCGAGAAGCCGCCGTGCTCCGTGGCAATATTGCGGATGAGTTCTTTCACCACGACGGTCTTGCCCACACCCGCTCCGCCGAAGAGGCCGACTTTTCCTCCTTTAAGAATCGGGCAGATGAGATCGATAACTTTGATGCCCGTCTCCAGCACCTCCGTCTGGGTGGACTGATCATCGAAGGACGGAGCATCGCGGTGAATCGGATATTTCTTCTTGGTATGCACGGGGGGCATGCCGTCCAGCGGCTCGCCCAAAACATCGAACATGCGTCCGAGCGTTTCCGGACCCACATCCACGGAGATCGGCATTCCGGCATCCTCCACCACCGCTCCGCGGGCAAGGCCGTCCGTGGTGCCCATCGCGACCGTACGGACCGCACCGCCATCGAGGTGCTGCTGCACTTCCAGTGTGAGTGTCTTGTCGCCGCACTGCACATGAAGCGCATTGAAGAGCGAGGGCATCTTGTCCGGCGGGAACACGCAGTCCACCACCGCACCCATGACTTGTGAAACGGTACCTGGCATACGAGAGAGGGAAGGAGTCGGAAAAAATGAGTGCGATCATCCTAGAAGAGAGTGACTTTCCTGCAAAGGGGGAAAGAGGGAACTTTTTCTGATCGCCGGACTGTGTACGTGCTAGCATCATTTGCTCTTCATGGAGCCATTAGCCATCCTTGTCCGGCACGGAGAATCCGAATTGAACCTCCACAACAAAGGTCCCGATGTGATCGCGACGGGACGCACCGATACCCCACTCACGCTTCGGGGGGAACAGGAGGCACAAGCAACTGGCGTCCGCATTGCGGGGATCCCTCTGGCACTTGCCGTATGCTCTCCGCTCATCCGAGCAAGACGAACGGCTGAACTGGCACTGGCACAGCATCCGCATCCGCCGACACTTATCGCGGATGAGCATTTTACGGAACGGAGCCTCGGCATATTCGAGGGCCTGCACTTATCGGAAATCGAAAAACGTTTTCCTGCATACTCTAGCGACCCCGCACTGATACGATGGAAAATGGATTACGTGCACCACGCACCTGAAGGGGAAAACATGGCACAAGTGGAAGAACGCGTACTGGAAGGTTATGAGATGCTCTGCACACAATACCCGCGGGATAACTTTGCCATCTTTTCTCATATTGTGGCCATCCGCTGTCTACTGCGTCCCCTCCTCCATCTCTCCAAGGAGGAAACGATACACCTCCACATTCCCAATGCAGCTCCCCTGATCCTCGCCCGCACGCCCGAACCGCATCTGATCGGCGAAATGACGCTGGAAACACTGCACGCACTCGAAAAGAAATGAATGGTTGACTCTGCGGAAAGACGGCCTACCATAGCCCCGTTATGCAGCACGTCGCCTCCATGAAGAAGACGACCAAGAAGACCTCCCGCACCGGGAAGGACGGCTGCTGATACACGCATTCTCTCGAGATTCCAGCCCCCTTCCCGACAGGGGGTTTTCTTTATTTCCCCATCTTTTCCTTCCTCCTTATGGAAGCTTCCTTCCCCTCTTCCGGTCTCCGTGCCCTGCAGGAACATGGAACCTACATCATCAAAATCGGCGGCGAAAACGCCGCAGACCTGAAGGCGAACGCCGAGCGTGTTCGCGCCCGTACCGCGGAGGGAAAGAAGCAGATCCTCACGGTCTCGGCCCTGCGGAGTTCCGATTCCGCCTTCAACCGATTTGCCGATCCGTGCGTTGTGGACCGTGACTCCGACGGCAACCCGAAGAACGGTTTCAACACCACGTCGCACCTGATCGCGCTCGCGGAACGTCTGGTGGCGGGAGACACGGAAGGAGCGCATGACCTGTTTGAACGCGTCCGTAGCACCACCAAAGAAATGGTGCGCGCAGAAATCAACCGCGATCCGCAGGCAGACACTGCCGCGCTCTGCCAGACACTCTTTGCAACTATTGATGACGTACTGGATCGTATCCAGGAACGGATTTTTTCTGCCAAACAGCCGCCGTTCGCCGTCAAAAAAGACTGGCTGCTGCCCACTGCCGATGGAACCCTCTCCATTACAGGGATCGGGGAAACACTCGCCAAAGCCATCTATCTTGCCTATTTCCGTGAGCAGAATATTGCCGCAGCCGAATTGCCTACCGAAGGTTCTCTGCAGCTTATCCACGGGAAACATCCGGAGGAATTACTGGACCGGCACCAGATCTGCGAGACGATCGACTGCATGCGCAACAGCGCGCGCTCGCACATCGGCGCGCTCCTGCGGATGCACGATGTTGCTGTGACAGGCGGCTATCTTCCCGTACTCGGAAGTCAGCGCCGCAGAGTCCCACAGCCGGTGTTCCGAGCGCGTCGAGGGCGATCACGTCATTGGGCCCTTGGACGACGACGAGCCCGAACTGGCGCGTTTTCTCACGGAATGCCTCGTCGCGGAAGCGGTGCTGTCCGAAGAGTTCCATCCCCCGCTCAAAGCCTTTTACAAAGTGGTACTTCGCCGGCTCCGCGCCCTCCTTGCCGCCCGCGATCCACTCCTGTGTCTTCGCCTCATACTCCGCGTCGCGGCCGAACCACGTGAGCACCTGGCCGTCCTCGGCCAGCATCGGGTACACGGTCCTGCCTCGCATCGTGCCGCCGGCGTGGTCGCCGCCGGTGTCGCGCGGGAGGTAGCCCATGCGCCACTTCCGGCACGCCTCCGGCGTCAGAAACGGACGCCTGCGGAAGTATGACGAGGCCTTCGGGCTCATCGCTGCCACATCGACAACGAATTTCTCATCAAGGGCGGTCAGCCCCCGGGCCCGCTCGTTCGGAGACTCCGCCAACGGCACGTTCCCCCTACGTTTCTGCGGTCTCTCCGGAGCCACCAGCACCTCCGTCGTCTCCCCATCATCGGCGGGCCGAGGTTCTCCCGCCTTCATCGCCAAGAGGTCGGCGATGATCGCCTTGAACCGTTCCCCGCGTGGCCGGCCCCCGCTGTGTCCGCCCGGTTTGAGATAGTCGCAGAGCGACACGAGGTTGCCCCCGCATCCGCAGCCCGACTGGTGGCACCGCCAGAGCTTTGCGGGGTGGTCCGCCTGGATCGCCAGCGCGCGATCTCCGGTCTCCCCCTCGCGTCCGCAGTGGAGAAAGCACCGCGTCCGGACTTCGCTGCCGACGCGGTGGATCGCGGGGAGCACTGCGCCGTAGTACGCCGCGACTTGCTCAGAGGAGTATCTCGATGCCTACCTCGCGGCCGCCGGCAACGCCGGTACAAAAGGCACTCCCCTTTTCTGTTCTCTCGACCGCAAGCGTTGCCTCACTGATCGGCGCATCCACCGCTGCGAAGTCCTCGCGATGATCAAACGTCGCGCCCACAACGCCGGGCTCCCCTCCTCCATCTGCTGCCACTCCTTCCGCGCCACCGGCATCACCGCCTACTTGAATAACGGCGGCACGCTGGAACATGCCCAGCGGATCGCGGCGCATGAGTCGCCCAAGACCACCAAGCTCTACGACCGCACGAGCGACGAGGTGAGCCTCGACGAGATCGAGCGGATTGTCATTTGAAACGCCGTCATGCCCGCCGTGTCGTTGTACGTTACCTCCGGTATACTCCCGTCGTGCTTTTCGCGGCCAACAACTATGCGTTCATCGATGCCCAGAATCTGAACTTGGGCGTGAGAAGCATGGGGTGGAAAATCGACTGGCGTAAGTTCAGAACCTACCTTGCGCACAAGTACCGCGTGCAGAAAGCGTTCCTGTTCGTCGGCTATCTGCCGGAACAACAGCGACTCTACAGCGCATTGCAGCAAGCGGGTTTCATCCTCGTCTTCAAAACGGTTCTCGTCACGCGCGACGGAAAGGTGAAGGGAAATGTGGATGCGGAACTCGTGCTCCATGCGATGATCGAATATCCCAACTTTGCCCGTGCCATCATTGTCACCAGCGACGGGGACTTCGCCTGCCTGGTCGAGTACCTTTCCGAAAAAGGGAAGCTTCTAAAAGTGGTGAGTCCCACACACCAACACTGTTCGGTTCTCCTCCGCCGGGTCGCCAAAGACCGCATCGCGTTTCTGCAAGACCTTCACAGTAAGCTGTCCTACGAACAACAGGGCATCGTGGAGGGACAAGACCACATCCGCAATACCCCGTCATCGTGATTCGATGGCATGATACCAGTATCCCATCGCATTCCAAGTAATTGGCCACCAATTCGACCGCACCGTGCGCCTTGATGAGATCGAGCGGATTGTCCTTTAGCCCTTACTCTGGCCGCGTCTCCGTCCTTGGTTCGGAGACCGTTTCTGTGGTATAATCTCCTGATACCCGCTTCTTCCGCGCACCCGCCTCTCGGGGCGCTCTCCACCCACTTCGATGACGGCCCAGCCCATCATCTCCGTCCGGAAGCTCTGCGTCACGTACTTCCCGGGCAAGAGCAACGAAGTCCGCGCCCTCAAGGACGTGTCCCTCGACATCAACCCCGGCGAATTCATCATCTTCTTCGGACCTTCGGGGTGCGGCAAGTCCACGCTCCTGTATTCCATCTCCGGGCTGGAGAAGAAGATCACTGGAGACATTCTGGTGAAGGGGGAGAACCTTCCGACCATGACGCCCCGCCAGCGTGAGACGTTCCACCAGCGGACGATCGGCATGGTCTTCCAGGCGTACTATCTCATTGCCTCCTTGAGTGTCCTCGACAACGTCACGCTCCCCCAAGTCGCCCTCAACGAACCCGCCCACGTCCGCAACGCAAAAGCACTGGAACTCCTCAAGAAGTTCGGCGTCTTCGAGCAGGCGAAGAAACTGCCCACCGAGCTCTCGGGCGGGCAGCAGCAGCGCGTCGCCATCTGTCGATCCATCATGAACGACCCCGACATCCTCTTCGCCGACGAACCCGTGGGGAACCTGGACAGCAAGTCGTCCGAGGAAGTGATGGAACTCCTGCGGGAGTTGAACGAGCGCGACCACAAGACGGTCATCCTCGTCACGCACGATCCCTCGCACCTCCACCACGCGCACCGCGTCTTCTTCATGCGCGACGGCCAGATCATTCGCGTCCAGCAGAACACGGCGGAGGATCGCAAGCAGTCGCCCGTCGTCGCCGCGGCCAAGGAGACGCAGTCCGGCTTGCAGCAGTGGGCCAAGACGCTGACTCCGGAGGATCTCAAACGGGCCGCCGAGATGGCGGCGCACATGACGCACGACGATATTCAGGATCTCCTCCGTCCCCTCACGCCCGAACAGCGCTCTCTCGTGAAGGACTTTGTCCACGATCTCCTGGCGGGGCTCCATCCGCCCACGTCTGACGAGGAGATGGAGCGCCTCGCGCGCGGCATCATCCGCCTGCTCTCCTCCGACGGGCACGCCAAGACCATCCGCACCCGCACCCGCACATGGCGGCGGGGAGCGGACATCCTCCTCTTTGAATCCCGCACGCCCTCCGCGCTCCCCACGCTGACGCTCGCCGCGCGCGTGCGCCTCCACCCGTTCTTCCTGCGTCTCCGGTGGATGATCCTCCTTCGCTTCGGGAGCATCTTCTCCCGCATCTCCGCAATGCTCCATCGGAGCACCCAAGGCGTCTCCGCCGCCTGCGGGCGCGCCTTCCATGCGATCCGCTCCGCCCTCGTCGCCCTCGCGCATTGGGCATGCCGCCTCCCGCCACGCGTTCTGCGCCCCCTGTGGCGGCGCATCACGATTACCGCAGCCGCGACGTACCGCCGCGCGCGGCAAGCTGTCCTCCCCGCCTGCGCGGCTGCCCGCAGAGCATGGAAGGCATTCCTGACGGCCCTCGACGCCCTGACGCGCGTGTTCCGGAAGGCCGTCGCTGCCGCGGCACGCACGCTCGCGCGAGCGGTCGCCGCCCTGAAGAGCGCCGCGCGGAAGGCCGTCGCCTCCACTGCCGCGGCATTTCTGCGAGCGGCTTCCCAGGCTGCCGCCGTGTGGCAAGTGTTCGCGCGGAAGGCCCGCGCCGCCGCCGCGACCCTTCGGATCACCAGCCTCCTCGTTCTCCGGAATGCCATGCGCCTCCTGCGCCACAGCGCGGAGCGCATCCGGTCTCTCGGCCTGCTCTTCGTCGGGACGATCCATGCGCTCCTGCCGATCGTTCGTTCCTTCTTCCTCCTCGTCCTGCAGCGGACGACGCTCCTCGTGCGCCGCGGCGCGGGTTATCTCCGCTTTTTCTGCCTCCGCGCCCTGCACGCGATCCATGCACGCCTCCAGCGTTGCCTTGCCCTCCAGCAGGCCGCTTTCCGTGCAACGGCCGGCTTCCTCCGTCGCCTCCCGCCCGCGATCCGCACGATCACGGCGTCCCTCGGCCGCGCCTGCCAGGCTGCCCGCCGCACCCTCTCCGCCTTCCTGCGTCGGGTGGGCGGCTCCCTCATGCAGCTCCTCCTCCACCTGTGGCGGGGCATTTCCGTCGCCACCTCCTCCGCACGCGATCGGGCGTGCCGCATGTCGAGAACCGCCCGCGCGGCCCTCCCCCGCGCGTTCTCCGCGTCTCCTCCTCCCAACCAGCCGTTCTCCGCGCAGACGACCTCCACGTCCCGCGCGGATTCCGTCCGTGAGCCGCCCGGCCCTGCGTCTGCGCCGCTCCCCTCTCCGCCTCCTGATCCCCGCCGCGTCGCGTCCCTCCTCTCCGCCATTCGCGCCCGCGTGAGCCGGCTCCTTGCGGCTCTCCGGGCGTGGCGCGCACAGCGATCCCGCAAGAACACGCTCCCATGAGAACTTCCGACACCCTCCGCCTGGCCCTCCGCATGTTCCGCACCCGCCCGATGCGAACCTCCCTCACTATCCTCGGCGTGAGCGTGGGCATCGCGACCGTGTTCTTCCTCGTCTGTCTGGGCTACGGCCTGCAACAGACCATCCTCAACCGCATCGCCAACGCCGAAACCCTTCTCACCCTGGACGTCAGCGCCGGCTCCGAAGCCGTCCGACTGACGCCCGAGCGCATCGAGGAACTCCGCGCCATTGAGCACGTCGGAGACATCGCCCGCCTCGCCAGCTTCTCGGCGCAAGTCTCCATCGGCTCCATCACGAGCGACATGGAGATCAACGCCGTCGATCCCGTCTTCTTCCGCTTGAGCGGAATCTCCGCCGTGGCGGGCGAGCTCTTCGACGCCGCGGACGGGACGGGCGCCGTCCTCTCCTCCGCGGCGGTCAAGCTCTTCGGCCTCACCCCGCAGGAGATTCTCCAGCGCGCGGCGGACTACACGCTGTACCTCCCCGAGGAAGCGCAGGACGGCAAAATCAGCATCCGCGAATCCGCCCATGCCACGATGGTCGCGGGAGTCGTGGAAGACGAGGATACGAGCCGGCTGCTGCTCCCCCTGTCCGCCGTGGCCGCGATCCCCATCGACCACTTCCATCAGGTCAAGGTGAAGGTCGAGAGCCACGCGCACATGGAGTCGGTGCGCAACGCCATCATGGCCCAAGGCTTCGTGGTCGCC
>JAQUNQ010000050.1 GCA_028717505.1 Candidatus Peribacteraceae bacterium | reverse complement strand
TGTGCTCTTCCGATCTGTTCCATGCCCGCTGCACCTGCGCCGCATGCGGGACAGCACCGATGATGCCGTAGAGTTCGCGGTGGATGTTCTTCCGCGGTCTGGTCATGGAGGGAGTATGCCAGAAGAGACGCACGCCGGTGCGTCTGTGTCCCCTTCCTCCATGGGAGGAAGGGGTTGGGGGATGGAGGAATCCGAAAGAACGTGCCACAATCAGAACGATGGCACTCTCCTCCCCCCTCCTCTGGCTCCCCCTCTCCGCCTTCGCCGCCGCGACGGTCCTCCATATCCTCGCGCTCACCCTCTTCCCGAAGATCGGCCTCCTCGATTACCCCGAGCGCTACGGCCTCAAGCGCCATCGCCTCCCCTACCCCACCGGCCTCCTCGCCGTCTGCACCTTCCTCCTCTTCTTCGCCATCCTCCAGACTTTCGTCTCCGACCCCCCGTGGACGGCGCAGGCGATCGGCCTCACGGGTGCGGTCGTGCTCCTCGCAGTCGTCTCCTTCCTCGATGATCGCACTCCCCTCCCCTGCTGGCTCCGCCTCCTCGTGCAGGTCATCATCGCCCTCGCCATCTTCCTCACGGGCACACGCATCTACTCGCTCACGAATCCCCTCGTCCTCCTCACGGGCCACGAAGTCATCCACCTCGACACGCTCATGATCCAGTCGCACCTCCTCCGGAGCCCCTCGCTCGTCGGGGCGCTCTTCACTGTCGTATGGCTCGGGCTCACCATGAACGCCCTCAACTGGGCGGACGGCGTGCGCGGGCAGGTGAGCACGCTCTCCACCATCGGTTTCCTCACCATCGGCTTCCTTTCCCTGAGCGCGCGTGTGAATGACCCCGCCCTCGCGCTCCTCGCCTTCGTCCTCGCGAGCATCAGCGCGGCGTGCATCCTCTTCGACTTCCCGCCGGCCCACGTGCTCCTCGGCGACACCGGCTCCATGTTCTTCGGGCTCCTCCTCGGCGTGCTCACCATCTACTCGGGCGGGAAGGTGGCGACGGGCTTCCTCGTCCTCGGCGTCCCGCTCATCGATTCCGGCATCGTCGTCTTCCGGAGACTGCGCAAGGGTACCTCGCCGTTCCGCGGAAGCACCGGAAACGAGCACCTCCATCACCGCCTGCTGAAGAAGGGCTGGTCCGAGCGGCAGATCGTCTTCCTCACTGCCGGCCTCGGGACGCTCTTCGGCACCACGGCGCTCTTCCTGAATACCTTCGAGAAATTCCTCTCGGCCGTCGCGCTCTTCCTCATCATGCTCTGGCTGTCGCTCTACTCCGGGCGGAAGGGCAAGGCTTTCTTCTAATCCTGTATCCCTTCACCATTTCATTGTCTACGCCCCCGTCCCTGCCGCCCCATGGAGGACTATCACGATCTCCTCAAAGATTGAAACAATTGCTCACTACTTAGTGTACCGCAGCGGCTGGCTCATGACGCCGAACGGCTGCACTTCGATGACTACCGTCCTGCGACCGTAGGGCAGCACGCCCACTTCCGCCTTCCCGTCTTGGAAGTCGAGGACGGAGAGCATCGCGGGTGCGAAATCCGCCGTGCCGTAGGCCGCGCGCAGGACGATGTCGCGATCGAGAATAGGCGAGCGGACAACGTTGCCGTCGGCATCGAGGAGGGTCAGGCGCACGCGCTCCCACCCGCGCTCCGTGTAGGAGCCGTCATGCGTGATCTCCAAGGAAGCCACGGGCGTCGGCACGGCGAGTGTCGTGGTGCGCGAGACCACCACCTCGCGGCTCTTCACGACAGTGGCGGAGGAGGAAGCGGCGGAGGAGCGGCTCGATGCCACGGTGGTATCGGCATAGGAGATGACTGTCGAACGGCGCACGGTGACCGGCGTGGAGGCATGGAGGCTGGCGAGACGCGTGATGCGGCGCGCGGCGAGCCGCGACTGCGCGCGGGAGAGCCACGTCACGGAGCTGCTCGCTCCGGCCGCGCTCTTCGCAGAGGATGTGGTATCACCGTTCTCCTGCGCCACCGTCGTCACGGCGGGGTAGTTCGACTGCACGTAGAGGAGCGGATTCACCGTGTACTGCTGCCCCTCTTCCCTGTGGAACCCCGTATTGATGGCCTTGTTCGACGTGAGACGCGCCGCACTCAGGTCCTCCGTCGTGAAGGGCCAGTACGGATGCCAGGGGGCGTCCGCGCGATCGATCTGGAAGTGAAGGTGCGCTCCGCTCACATCCCCCGTATCGCCGGAGAGCGCGATGATATCCCCCTTCTGCACGATGTCGTTCTCCGAGACGAGGATGGCACTCAGGTGCGCGTAGTCCGAGAAGAGGACGGTCGTCTTCCGGGAATTCGCCGGATCGGGCACATTCGGGTGCCGGAGGACGACGACCTTGCCGAAGCCGCCCCCGTCATTGCGCACCTCACTCACGACGCCGTTCGCGATGGCGCGGACCGGCGTCCCGACGGGGACGCGGATATCCACGCCCGGGTGGCTCCCGGAATTCTCCGCACCCGTTTCATAGGATCCCATGTATCCCACGGAGTAGACGGCATCGAGGCCCGCACGCGGGTTGTAGGCCGGGAGCGCCTCGAGGGCGGACTGCGGCACCTCCCGGAACAGGTGATCCGCGGAATTCCCCCCGTAGCGCGCCCAGAGCTCCGCATCGGGTACCTGCGCGAGAGGCGTCACTGTGCCTGTATAGACGATCAGGCTATCATCTTCGCGCCCAAGCACGGACTTCCAGAACACCCGCCACCCATGCTGTCCCACCATATTGCCGGCGACGAACGCAATGAGCGACAGAATTGCGAGCCAGAACGAGGTACGCTGCGCCAGGTAGTGGAAAGCGTGCGGCTCCTTCCTCTTCTGGAGCGGGAGCGTGGAGAAGCCCATCTTCCTGCGGGAGACCAGTTGGTTCATGTCTATTTTTGTATGTTGATATAATATCATATTTACTCATTTTGGTCAATGACCGACCTCGTCAAACTTTGGCTTCCTGATGCAGAGAAAACGCAAATTGCGGGCGCGTCCCTGGCGCAGACCCTCTACGAATTTCCGCTCACGATCTGCCTCGTCGGGGAGCTCGGTGCCGGGAAGACCACCTTCCTCCAGGCCTTCGCCCAGAAACTCGGCGTGCAGAGCCACGTCGTGAGTCCCACCTTCGCCCTCGAGCAACGCCACCCGACGACCCACCACGGCGAGCTCCTCCACCTCGATCTCTACCGGCTCACGCAGCAGCAGGCGCAGGCGCTCGTCGCCTCCTCCGACGCGCACCCGGGTATCCGCTGCATCGAGTGGGCGGACCGACTCCCCGCACTCCCGGAGCACAACGCCATCGTGATCACGCTGGAGGAAGAAGCGGGCAGGAAGGGCCGCTCGCTTACCGTCGCCTTCCGCGATCTCCCCCTCCCCACCGAGGAGCAGGTACAGCGGTGGCATCGGGAATTCCTCCTTCCGGAGAATGTTGTCCTCCACGAGCGGGCGGTGGCTCTGCTGGCACAGAAGCTGGGGGAATACTTCTCCGGACGCGGCACGATCCTCCGGCCACTCACCCTCCGACGGGCCGCGGAGCTCCACGACCTCCTGCGCTTCATTGACTTCCACATTGGCACCTCCCATGTGCAGCGGGAGGAGACGCCGGAGCACCGCGCCCTCTGGCAGCGCTGGAGTGAGTACTTCTCAGGGCTCCGCCATGAGGAGGCCTGCGCGAACTTCCTCCGGGAGCAGGGATTCGCTGCACTCGGGGAGATCGTCCACGTCCACGGCCTCACGCTCCCCGCGCGCGAGCGCAGCACCATCGAGCAGAAGATCCTCTTCTACGCAGACAAGCGCCTGAAGATGGACGAAGTGGTGAGCCTGGAGGGGCGTCTCGAGGATTTCACCCGCCGCTACGCGGGATCAGCGCACGCGGAGCATGCGAAAATTTGGTACGGCGAGGCGCGCGCGCTAGAATCGGACCTCTTCCCGGACGGCCCTCCTTTCTAAAGACCCCTCCATGCCCCCCTCCCCCGCCCTCCTCAGCCTCGCCGGCGTCCTCGTCGTGAGCGCCATCTCGCTCATCGGGATTTTCACGTTCGCGCTGCAGGAACGGCTGGTGCGCGCCTGCCTGCTGCCTCTCATCGGCTTCTCCACCGGCGCGCTCCTCGGCGACGTCTTCCTCCACATGCTCCCGGAAATGGCGGAGAAGCCGCAATTTGGAGGACAGCTCCTCCTCGTTCTCGGGGGTATCCTCCTCTCCTTCGTCATCGAGAAGTTCATCCACTGGCGGCACTGCCACTGCTCCGCGCTCCCGCACGGGGACGAGGATGAGCACCTCCACCCCGTCGGCATCATGAATCTCATCGGGGATGGCATCCACAACTTCATCGACGGCGCGCTCATCGCCGGGAGCTTCCTCGTCGCACCATCCATCGGCATCGCGACGACCGTGGCCGTCATCCTCCACGAGATCCCGCAGGAGATCGGCGACTTCGCCATCCTCCTCTTCAGCGGCTTCTCCCGCAGCAAGGCGCTCTTCTTCAATGCACTCTCGGGGGGCGTCGCCCTCCTCGGCGCCGTTGCCGTCCTCCTCTCCACCCGCGTGGTCCCGCTCGCCGGCACCCTCCTCCTCCCCATCGCCGCCGGAAACTTCCTCTACCTCGCCGGCTCCGACCTCATCCCCGAGCTCCACAAAGAAGCGCGGCTGCCCCACGCCCTCCTCCAGCTCTTCACCATCTGCGCGGGCATCGCCGTCATGGCCTCGCTGAAGCTGGTGAACGTCTGAACTACATCCGCCACGGGAGCATCTGCTCCGCGAGATGGGGCGAGAACTCCTGTCCGTTGACCGCGAGGAACGGCCCCGCGAAGACGAGGAGAATGACACAGGCAACCGTGAGGAAGATGCAGAACTTCTCCGCCGCGGACCACCCCTTGCCGATACCCGGGTGCGGCGAGCGCAGGTAGGAGGAGAGATGACAGACATCCATGAGGAAGCGGTGCAGGATCTCCACCTTCGGAATGAGGGTGCCGAGCCCCTCGAGGATGGTGCCCTCCGCGCGGAGGAGTCCGCTCACGCCGGCGATGCCGACCCCGTGCCCGAGGTACACGCCGAAGACGACGCCAATGGAGAGGAGCGCGATGTCCACGATGTTCTCATGGAAGATGCCACTCAGCGTCTCCCGCCATGTGTACCCGTGGAAGTCGCGGTACTTCACGAAATCGAGGGACATGTGCGCGAGAATGAGGACTGCGAACGCCCCCATGTTGAGGAGGGCCGCCACGATGACTGTCAGCACGAGGTAGCCCGCGTGGAAGGCCGGGAGATCGTCATGCTCATGGCAGAAGTGCCGGAGTCCGTTGAGTGCAAGCATGGAATGAGTGTTTTTGATATTATACAATATTAATAAATAATTAGCAATTAGCTATCAAAGCGCGCGCAGATGCATCTATCGGGCAGAACGGACGATCTTCCTGATGCGCTGGAGCCGCTCAGTCACCTCCCCCTCGAACCCGCGGTCCGTCGGCTCGTAGAAGATGCGGGGCGCCATGCCGATCGGGAAGTAGTGCTCGGCGACGACCCCCTCCCGATCCTCGTGAGGATACTGATAGCCGACGTGGTACCCCTGTTCCCGCATGCCCTTCACCGGCGCATTCCTCAGATGCAGCGGCACCTCGAGCGAGGGTGCACTCCGCACCACGTGCTTCGCACTGTCCTTCGCGCGCGTCACCGCGTTGCTCTTCGGAGCCTGACTCAGGTAGACGCAGGCATGCGCGAGGAAGAACTCCCCCTCGGGGAGCCCGACGAACTCGAAAGCCTGCCATGCCGCCACGACGAGCGGGAGAGCGCGCGGGTCCGCGTTGCCGACGTCCTCGCACGCGAAGATCGCCATCCGCCGGAAGAGGAAGCGCGGCTCCTCCCCGCTCTCGAGCATCTTGAACATCCAGAGGAGCGCGGCATCCGGATCGCTCCCACGCATGCTCTTGATGAAGGCGGAAACCGTATTGTAGTGGTCCTCGCCCGACTTGTCGTAGCGCTGGCTCCGCTGCGTGAAGAGCTGTTCCACTTCCTTGAGACTCATCTTCCTCCCTACCGTCATCACCGCCATCTCGAGACAATTCAGGGCGATGCGCGCGTCGCCGTTCGCGATCGTCGCGATGTGCCGGAGGGCCTCCTCCGCCACCTTCACCTTGCCGTCATACCCGCGCGCGTCCGTGAGGGCACGCTGGAGGATCACGAGGAGATCATCGGGAGCGAGGGGCTCCAGGAGGGAGACTTGCGAGCGCGACACGAGCGCCTGATTCACCTCGAAGTAGGGATTCTGCGTGGTCGCGCCGATGAGGATCACGACGCCGCTCTCCACGTACGGCAGGAGCGCATCCTGCTGCGCCTTGTTGAAGCGGTGGATCTCGTCGATGAAGAGGACGGTGCGCTGGCGGAGCGCCGTCTTCATGCGCTCGGCCTCCGCGCAGACCTCCTTCAGTTCCTTCACGCCGCTCAGCACCGCGTTGATCTGCACGAAGTGCGCCTTCGTCCGCTCCGCGATGATCTTCGCGAGCGTGGTCTTCCCCGTCCCGGGCGGTCCGGCGAGGATCACCGAAGAGAGGGCATCCTCCTCGATCGCTTTCCGCAGCATCGTTCCCGGGCCCACGATCTTCCCCTGCCCCACGAACTCGTCGAGGGTGAGCGGGCGGAGACGGAAGGCCAACGGCGCGTCGGGTTCACGCTTCATGGGGAAGACATGATAGCACCTCCGCCTCAGGGGAGGGCTTCCTCGGCCTCCGCAAGCGCAAAAGGAAATGGCGGAAAACACCGCATCGTGGTACAATGAAAGGAAGTTTCCCCATGGTCGACTTCTCCCAGACCATCGCCAGCCAGAAGGAGCTCTCCCCCGAGCAGCAGAAGCACCTCGGGCAGTCCACGGCGGCGAAGATGGACAACGAGCACGAGCAATTCCTGAAAGTGATCCTGCACCTCATCGACACGAAGGAGATCGACGTCCTGCATCCTGAGTCGCTCCTCAAGAAGGAGACCTACGACACCCTCAGCGAGGAGTGGAAGAGTAAAGTGGACCTCGCCCTCGTGAACATCGTGAATCTCCTTTCCCACATCATCGATTTCCGCGTGTCCACGCACACGCCCGACGAGTCTCCCGAGCTCCAGTCGATGATCGACCACCTCTGGCAGATGAAGCAGCGCATCGAGGAGCACTACGATGTTTTCAAATTCTAATCCCCCTCCCATGAACCGCCCCCGCACCCCCGAGATCCCGAATGAGCGCCTGCGCGACCGTCCGCAGGAGGAGCGGCGCGTGGAGGGCTATGTCCGGGAACGCCTCGACCTCGAAGAGGCGACGGCACGGAAGATCGCCGGGCTCCACCGGCGCGTCGAGCTCCAGCAGAACCTCGCCTGAATCAGGGCGTGATCCACCGGATGCGCGGGTCGCGACGCCACCATGTTTCCTGTCGCTTCGCGTACTGGCGCGTTTTCGCGGCAATGATCTCCACCAACCCCGCAAGGTTTGTTCCGCCCCCCTCCGTGATCCCGCGCGCGATCTCGCGGTACCCGTGGCTCTGCAATGCCGGATCATTCGTCGTAGAGCCTCGCGCAAGGAGGGAGCGCACCTCCTCCACCCACCCCGAAGCGAACATCTGCCGCGTGCGCTCCGCGATGCGGCGGTGGAGCTCCTCCCGTGAACGCGTCACGCCGATGATGAAGAGAGCGAACGGACAAGAAGACTTCTTCTTCGCCGCTGATGCCTTTCCCCCCGCGAGCATGCAGATCTCCAGTGCACGGATGAGGTAGACCTTGTTCCGCGGCTCGAGGGAGAGCGCCGTCTCGGGATCGAGTTCCTGAAGCTTCCGGAAGAGTGCGGCGCCACCGTCGCAGTCGTACTCCTCACCGAGCGTCCGGCGCAGGGCAGGGCTCGCCTCCCCCGCAAACTGCAAGTCGTCGATGACGGCACTCAGGTACAGCATGGATCCCCCCACGAGCAACGGCACATGCCCCCGCCCCTGGATCTCCCGGATCATGCCCTCCGCCTCCCGCTTGTACCACGCCGCCGTCACCTCCTCCTTC
>JAQUNQ010000049.1 GCA_028717505.1 Candidatus Peribacteraceae bacterium | reverse complement strand
CCGGTTTGGGAGAAGAGGAGCACATCGCTCCGGAGAGGAGATTTGAGTGAGTCGAGATCGACACTGCATCCGATATCCCTCCCCATCTTTCGTTGCGGGAGCGTCATCTCAAAGAGAGCCATGAGGAGGCCTCCGTCGCTGATGTCATGGCAGGAGAGGATGGCCCCCTCGCGGATCATGTGCGTGACGAAGGTGATCTCCCTCTGCACCGCGGCGAAGTCGGGCTGGGGGACATTCGTGCCGAGCAGGCTATCACGCGGGGCACTCGTGAGCTCTTCGAGCACTTCGTAATAGGCAGATCCTCCGCACTCATCCGCGCGCTCTCCGACGAAGAGGAGGAGCGAGTCGGGGCGCTTAAGCTGCATCGAGACGGCGCGGTGCGCATCCGGGAGGACGCCGATGCAACAGACGACCGCCGTCGGATCGATGGCCGAGCCGTCGGGCTTGCCGTTGTAGAGGGAGACATTGCCCGAGATCACCGGGACAATTTCCCGGTCCACGGTCACGCCGGCGGCTGCGTCGGCGATGCCACGGACTCCCTCTTCGAGCGCTCCGAGTTGCTCAGGGATTTCGGGGTTACCGTAGTTGAGGCAGTCGGTGAGGGCGCGCGGGGAGGCGCCGACGGCTGCGACATTCCGCATTGCCTCGATGGCGGCGTTCGCTCCCTGCCAGTAGGGGGAGATGCGTCCATACCGTCCGTTCCCGTCTGCCGCGACAGCGACGCCGACGTTCCGTGCCTCCTCCGGCAGGTCCCATCCGGGGTGTTCTCCGGCGTGCACGAAGCTCGCGAGATCCTGCAGGGGGGCGATGACGGCGGCATCAGCTTCCCCGGGTTCGAGGAGGCTCAGGCCGATGACGTTCTTGTCGTAGTGACGGATGAGCGGCGCCTTGCTCGCGCCGTTCGGGTGCGCGAGGAGCGCGCGCGTGATCTCCGGGAGCGTCATCTGCTTTCCGGCAATCGAGGTGGTCGCGCCCTCGCAGGTGATCGCAGGTTCACGGAGGTGCATCTTTGCGGGTTGCGTGGGGCGCTGGTAGAGGAGACCGCAGGTGATATCGAGAGCCTTCGCCTCGCAAACGACCGTTCCTCGGTAGTGGAGGCGGTACACGCTCTCCGTCGTCACCTTGCCGATGGCACTGGCACGTGCCCCTTCCGCGACGGAGGGCAGATCCCAGGCCTCGTTGTAGTGCCGGAGAATGTGCTCCGTAAGGGTGGGGTGGCAGATCCAGCAGAAGCGCTCCTGCGTCTCCGCGCAGGCGATCACCTCCGGCGGGAGATCCTTGAGGGAAACATGCACACGCTCCAGATCGACCTCTGCCCCGAGGTTCCTGCCTGTCACCTGCTCCACGCTCGCGCAGACCACGCCGCCCGCCCCGAGATCCTTGAAGCTCACCTTGTTGAGCTTCCCCTCGCGTGCCAGCCAGTCGAAGAGCGCGTACGTGGAGGCGAGCAGGTGACGCTCGAGGAAGGGGTTCGGCTCCTGCACGGCGCCGCTCGTCTGTTCCTTCTTCTCCTCCTCCATGGAGGCGCTCGCGAAGGAGGCGCCGCCGAAGCCGCTCCTGTCCGTGGGCTTTCCCACAATGATGATGTCGTAGCCCACTGTGCCCGCCTCCTCCGGCACTTCGCTGTGGATCACCTCGTCCTCGCGCACGATGCCGAGCGCGATGGCATTCACGAGGCAGTTGCTGTTGTAGGAGGCATCGAAGACGGTATCGCCTCCGAGATTCGGGAGGCCGAGCGGATTGCCGTAGCCCGCGATGCCGCGTGCCACCTCCTTCGCGATGGCGCGGCTCTCCTCCGTCTTCAGGTCACCGAGACGCAGCATATCCATGCAGCCGATGACGCGCGCCCCCATGCAGACGACGTCGCGCACCACGCCACCGATGCCCGTCGCCGCCCCCTCGAAGGGGACGATCTGCGAGGGGTGGTTGTGCGACTCGTGGCTCACGACGAGTCCCCAGCGCTTGCCGAGGGGCTGATCGGTGATCGCCACGATGCCGCTGTCCTCCTTCGGTCCGAGGATGACGTGCGTGCCCGTCGTGGGGAAGTTCTTGAGGAAGCGCTTCGAGGATTTGTAGCTGCAGTGCTCGCTCCCCTGGATGCCCCAGATGGTCGCCTCGACGAGCGTGGGGTCCCGCCCGAGCATCTCCGTGATCTTCCGCGCCTCCGTCACCGTGAGGCCGATGCGGTGCTCCCGGAGGAGGGAGAGCAACCCCGCGTCGGAGAGGCTTCCGAAGGGGAGGAGAGGGGCGAGGGCGGGGGAATCCTGCGTCATGCGAGGTGCGTAGTATGCACGAGGTGCAGCCTGAGCGAAATGACTCTCCGCTCTTTCCGAAAAAGCCCCGGGGAAGTGGACCGGAGACAGCAGGTTTTTTTCTGTGCTGTCTCGGCTGGTTTGCAGGGCCTTGGCCAGTTTCCTGCTTCCGGCTCCACGATGGAGCCGACCACTTCCCCGGGTGGGGATCGAGGAGAGGGGGCTAGAGCGAGAGGGATCCTCCCTCCATCAGGTCCGCGGTGCCGCGGATCCACCCGGTGAGGTGGGCTGAGCTCTGCATCCTCGTCTTCCCTCGCTGTTCCATGACGGGAAGCTCTCTCCTCAGAGATTGTGGCAGTCACGGGGTGACTGCCTCGGATGTATTTTTAGCAGGAAGAGCAATGATGTCAAACGTTCCCTCTTCTTCATCGTGATGCTATTCTTGGCCTCCGTGCGTGTCTCCCTCCCTTCCTCCCTCGCCCAGCACCGGATCCTCGGCGGGGCGGCGGTTCTGGCGGTGACCCAGTTCACTGCGTCAGCCGCGGGCCTCCTCCGGGACCGTCTCCTCAGCCAGACGTTCCCGGGGCTCGATACGGTGGACGTGTACATCGCGGCGTTCCGCCCGAGCGACCTCCTCTTCCAGATTTTCATCATGGCGGGGTTCTCGGTGGCGCTCGTGCCGCTCCTCGCGCGCTACCATGCGGAAGGCGACACGCGGCAGATGTCGGGTCTCCTCAATGGCGTCGTCGCTGTCGCGGCTGTGCTCTTCGGAGTCATCGCGCTGCTCCTCTGCCTTTCGTTCCGGGTCATCGCCCCCGCCTTCACGCAGTTTCAGGGGGAGAGCCTGGAGCTCTACATCCGGTTTGCGCGCATCGCGCTCCTCACGAACTTCCTCTTCGTCTTCGGCAACGCGTACGGCCAGTACCTGAATACCATCCAGCGCTTCTGGATGTACGGGCTCACGCCGGTGCTCTACACGGTGGGCACCATCCTCGGAACGGCATTCCTCACACCTCTCATCGGTCCCTACGGTCCCATCATCGGGACGCTCGCGGGAGCGGTGGTCTACGTGCTCCTCCGGCTCTTCGCCATCCTGCGGTCGGGGTATCGCCTCGCGTGGCGATGGTGGCATCCGGACCTCAAGGACATGGGGCTCCTCATGATCCCGCGAATGCTCGCGCTCGGCGCGCTGCAGCTCGAGCTCCTCGTCTTCGATCGCGTGGCCTCGGGTCTCCCTGCGGGCTCGGTCACCGTGAACGCGTTCGCGCGGAACTTCCAGGCGGTCGTCGTGGGCGTCACGGGCATGGCGCTCGCGCTCTCCCTCTTCTCGCCCCTGAGTCAGGCGGCGGCACAGCAGGATTGGAAGCGCTTCCGGCTGTATGTGAAGAGAGGGATTCTCTTCATGCTCACCTTCACCATCCCCGCGAGCATCGCGCTTGTCCTCCTGACGCCCGTCGCGGTCTGGCTCATCCACCTCGCTTCCGCGTATGTCGCGCTCTTCTTCACCTGCCTGTGCCTGTATGCAGTGAGCATCCCGTTCGAGAGCATGAACCATCTCTTCACGCGGGCCTACTTCGCCGCGAAGCACACGACCATCCCGGCCATCCTGACCGTCATCAACGGCGCCCTCGCCATCGCGCTCTCGTGGCTCCTCGCGCCGCGCTTCGGCGTCTTCAGCCTCGCCTTCGGCTACTCCATCGGGCACATCGCGGAGATGGTAGGGCTCCTCTTCTTCCTCCCGGGTGGGACGAGGGTACGGAAGACGGAGTTCTAGCAGTCGTTCTGCGGACCGTTTCGTCGATGGCTCTGGAGGGAGATTTTGGCTATAATGAGCACGTACAGACACCACACGATGACTGATCCGATTCCCCACGGGCCTGAGCGTGTTCCGGACGAACCTCTTTCTGCGGAAGTGGGGGGAGGCACCGTCTCCGATGACGCGCAGCAGGTGCGGCATGAGGTGGGAGAGACGCTCTCTCTCACGGCGGACCAGCAGAAGCTCGCGCGGCTCCGCAAGGAGGGGGAGATCAGTCCGCACGATTTTGATTTAAATTTCATCTATCAGCTCAATGATTGCGATCCCGATGACGAGGGCTTCACTCCTCCGCTCACGCGGAGCGATGTGGGGAATCAGGCGGTGGTGCTGACGCGGGATGATTTAGAATATCTGCGATACCTCCGCTACGTGAGTGCCTCAGGAGAGATCATTGTGAACGAGCCGGATGACATGCGAGACCCGGTGCTCATCCTCTTCCCGGACGAGCTCGGCGATCTCCCGAAGAAGTAGCAGGTTTCACCGCTCAATCTCGAAGGACGGGCGGTGCTCCTCCGGCATGTCCGTCACTTCCACCTTCTCCACCTGGGCGTCCGGCGGCCCGCGGTGGCACCACGATTCGAATGTGTGAAGTTGCTCCTCCGTCCCTTCGGCGAAGATTTCCACGGCGTCATCGGGCGTGTTGCGCACCCATCCGGTGAGCTTGAGGGAGCGTGCGTATTCCTGCGCGCGTGCGCGGAAGAAGACTCCCTGGACGCGGCCGGAAACGCGGAGGAGGCGGGCAGGCATGGCTACTTCTTCTTCACCTGGGTGAAGTCGAGTTCGACCGGCGTCTCACGGTCGAAGATGAGGACCATCACGGTGATCTTTCCCTTGTTCACGTCGACGCTGCTCACGGAGCCCTCGTAGTTTTTGAAGGGGCCGGCGATGATCACCACGAGGTCGCCGATCTGGAAGTCACTCTTGAACTTCGCCTCCTGCTCGCCGACACGGCGCTCGATGACGCCGAATTCCTCCGGCGTGACGGGGACCGGGATGTTGCCTGATCCCACGAAGCCGGTAACGTTCGGCGTATTGCGCACGAGGTACCAGCTCTCGTCCGTCACAATCATGTCCACGAGCACGTAGCCCGGGAAGAGTTTCTTCTCCTCCTCCGTGGCCTCTCCCTTCTTGAAGGTGAGCTGCTTCTCCTTGGGGACGCGCACATCGAAGATGTAATCCTGCATGCCGAAGGATTCCACGCGCTGCCTGATGGCCTGCCGCACGGCATCTTCGTAGCCGGCGTACGTGTGCACCACATACCAGTTGCGTCCGGCGCGAGGGTCCTGTTTCGCCATGGGTGATCAGGAGAAGGAAAGGAGAGTCTTAACGACGACGGAGAGGAGGAAGTCCACAACGCCGAAGACGAGCGCTGCGCCGATGGTGAAGGCGAGCACGATGGCCGAGAGGCGGATGGCCTGCTGGCGCGTGGGCCAGCGGACGTGGTGGAGTTCCTCGAGGGCCTCGGTGATGTAGCGGGTGATGATGCTCATGTGCGGTTCTTCAAAAAACCCCTGAGGGGCGTTGGGTGCATTCTACCGTCGGATAGCTCTGAAGCAAGCCATTTTTTTGATCAAATTCCATATTTGGGAGTTTCCAGCACATGGATTTTGCTGAGGGGGAGAGCGATGAACCAGACGCGTCCGGTGATGTCCTCCTCCGGGACGAAGGGGGTGAACTCGTTCTTCGTGTTGCGGAAGGAGCGCGAATCGAGGCTGCCCTGTCGGTTATCGCCGAGGAGGAAGTAGTGGTCCTCCGGTACCTCGTAGCGCTTCTCCTCCTCATTCCCGACGGTGCCGGCATATGTGTGATCCTTGTTGCGGTCATTGAGGTAGTCCTCCTGAAGCCTGGTTTCCTCGGATGTGCCCTTCTTGCGCACGAGGACGTCGCCATCGCGGATGATCACTTCGTCGCCCGGTTCTCCGATGATCCGCTTCACGTAGTGCTTGCTATGGTCGTTGTTCGGGGGGCGGAAGACCACGATCTCACCGCGCTTCGGGGAGCCGAGGTAGTAGGCGAGCTTATTGATGATGATGTACTGGCGGTTCTCCAGCGTGTCGATCATGGAGCTGCCTTCCACCTGGAAGGGGGAGACGAGGAAGGTCCGGATGACCGCCACGATCGCCACGATGATGACGATGTTCAGGAGGACATCGAAGACGTGGTACCAGATGGTGACTGGCTTCTGTAGCATCCCGTGCAGTATAGGGAAGGGGACGGGGGGACGGAAGGGGGACATTAAGAGGAAAATCGACGGGAAGTGGAGGGCAGAGCGGACGACTTACTTCTCCTGCTTTCCCTGCTACACTGTTTCCGTGCTCAATGAGCTCTTCTTCAAGCGGCACCTGGAGGATGACGAGGTTGTGCGGGTGTACGTGCACAGACACTGGCTCCTCGGTATGAAAACGCTCTTCTGGCCTTCGGTCTCCTTCCTGGCGTCTTGGTTCGTCCTCTATGCCGCGCCGTTCCGCACGGTGTTTTACGCCGTGGTGCTCTGGAGCGTCCTGTCCGTCGTGTGGTGGTGCCGCAATTTCCTCGATTACTACCTCGATGCGTGGCTCATCACGAATCACGGCATTATCGATGTGAAGTGGTACGGCTGGTTCCACCGGCAGTCCAAGCGCCTCCTCTATAGCGATGTGCAGGGTGTGAGTTATGAGATCAAGGGAGTCGGCGGCACGATCTTGCGCTATGGGGATGTCTCGGTGGAGAAGGTTTCGACGGGCGGGATCATCGCGCTCGACGCCGTTCCCTCCCCGCGTCTCGTGGAGACGGCCATTCTCCAGAACATGGAGGAGTATCTGCACATGAAGAACCTGAGCGACGCCAAGCACGTGCAGGAAGTGCTTTCGAATGTGATTTCGCGGGAACTGCACTTGAAGCAGCTCGAAGGGATGAAGCCCGTTCCTGCCCGCAAGCAGAAATGAGCAGCGGGATGATTGTCCTCATCGTCCTCGTGACGCTGGCAGTTCTGGCCAGTGCTTTCGTCCTCGTCTCCCTCCGCTTCCGCCGCCGTCTCCCGCCCGGAGCGCAGGCACGCCTCCGGGGACAGTGGGAGCACGTCTTCGCTGTGGCAGATCCTCGCCTGAGAATCCTGGAAGCGGAGAAGGTGCTCGATGAGCTCCTGCGACTCCTCGGGTTCCAGGGGTCCTTCGCCGACAAGCTCCGTGCTGCCGGGCCACTCCTGCGGGATCGGGAGGCGGTCTGGCAGGCGCACAAGCTCCGCAATCGCATCGCGCACGAGACGGGGTTCTCGGTGAGTGAGGGGGAGGCGCGTCACGCCGTTCACGTGTTCGAACAGGCCCTCAAGCAGTTTGTGAAGTGAGGGTCTAGTGAGTAGTGGGTAGTTGGTAGTGGATAGTGTGATTCTGTACTATTGCGCGAGTGAAGCCGGACATCGTCATCGTGGGGCTGGGGAATCCGGGCACGCAGTATGCCGGGACGCGTCACAATGCGGGCTTCCGGGCTGTCTCCCTCCTCGCGCGGCACTGCGGGGCGGGGGAGTGGCAACCGAAGCAGAAGTTCCTCGCGGAAGTGGCGGAGGGGTCCATGGGGGGGAAGTCCGCTCTCTTCGTACGGCCGCAGACATTCATGAATCGCTCGGGCGAGGCGGTGGGGAAGATCATTCCCTTCTACAAGCTCGATGCTTCGCGTGCTCTCCTGATCCTCTCCGATGACATCGATCTCCCGCTCGGGGCACTCCGCTTCCGGGAGAGCGGCGGACCCGGGACGCACAACGGCCTCAAGTCAGTGGTGGATGCGCTCGGCGAGGGATTCCCGCGACTGCGGATTGGGCTCGGTGCTCCTCCTGCAGGGGCAGACCTTGCGGCATGGGTGCTGAGTGTTCCGCCCCCTGCGGAGGCGAAGCTCCTCGAAGAGGCGATTGCGAAGACCCCGGAGATGGTGGAACAACGGGTGGCTTCCTCCGCGTGATCATTCTCCTCTCTTGGCTTTTCCGAAAAAGGAGGACGGGGCGGACCCATCCTCCTCTTTCGTGATGACAATTCTCAGACGAAGAAGAAACGCTTGC
>JAQUNQ010000048.1 GCA_028717505.1 Candidatus Peribacteraceae bacterium | reverse complement strand
CCCCGCGGAGAGGGTGAAGATGTACGTTCTTCCGCTCGCGAGTGTCACTTGCGTGCCAGGCTCTCCCCCGAAGAGGGCGTGGAAGGGGTCGATGACGTGCTTCCGGCGCTCCCGTTCCACCTGCCGCTGCATGCGTCGGAGGAGCTCCTGCACGTGCTGTTCTTCCTCCTCCGTCGAGAGATTCCTCGCGAGGCGAATCACGATGGTATCGCTCTTCAGGACGGCGCGGGAGTACCGATTCTTCGTTCGCTCGATTCGGTGGTGGAAGTGCGGGGGTACTGTCATGGGGGACGAGTATAGGCCCGCGTGCAAGAGTGCCACCGTTGCGGGAGTCGGGGGTCGCTTTCGCTTCATATCGTCGGTTCTCCCTCTAATTTTGGGCTGCGGAGCTCGATGTGTTCTGTACCGTTGCCATACTTGTGAGACTTCTCGCGGATTCGCTGCAGGATTCGAGTGCCGTCTCGGCTTGACTCATGAACGTCTCTGCATCTTGGCTATTTCCCGCCGTGGGAACGCTCTCGAGGAGCGCTTCTGCCCCTACGAAGCAGTCTGCTGCGCGTGCCACTTCTGCGGCGGCTTCCTGACTGATTGCAGGGTCCTGCCCGATTGCCCGGAGACTCACGAGGAAGTGACTCGTCCAGCTGAGCGCATGTTCCGCCCGGAGCTGTCGCAGGGAGAGCCAGGAGGGGGTGCGGTACTGTTCCCGCAGGTTGTCGCGCGCCTCCATGATCTGCTTCGTCGTGCGGAAGACGCCGGCGTCGAGGCCGTCGATGAAGGTGGTGAGAGCGGAGAGGAGCGCATCTGCGGATGCCAGTGCTTGCGTGCGCGTTTCCTCGCTCACGCCGGGGAGTGTCTCATTATTCCTGCGTTCCCTCCGGAGCATCTCGCGCTCAAGGGCGAGTTCGTTGCGGAGGCATTGCACGATGGTCGGGAACTTCGTGTCGCGGTTCGCGCGGCGGATGGACCCCCCGCAGCGCACGCGCAATTCCTCCAGGCGCTGCTCGTCGATCGCTTTTTGCTTCCGGAAGGTCTCCCGCTGCTTCCCGAGGGCTTCATAGTGCGCGAGAAAGCCTGCGGTGCGCTCCATGCGCGCGGCCCAGGGGTCTGCGAGGGTCGCTCCACTTCCGGTATCCCCCTCGGTGCCAGCTTGTTCCTGTGCTTGTGTCAGGGAGAGTGTCGCGAGGAACAGGAGCACGATGACGAAGATGTGCAGGTGCGAGCGGATCTTCATGGATGGGGGGAGTGTAACAGAAAGAGATTTGTTATTTCTTCAGGAGTTGCTGCTCCTTCTCGACAAACTGGAGCACGGTTTCGACGAAGGTGGCGTGACTCCACGCAAGCGGGGCGACTGAGAGCGGCGCGCCGGTGAGGGGATGCAGCTGCTCGGGCAGGATGCCGGTTTTCGTCGCGTGCGCTCCCGCCCACTCGAGTGCCTTGCGGGCGGGCTCCAGGTCGGCGAGGGACTTGGCCTGTGTAATGGTCCACAGCGCTTCCCAGAGTGTGGTGATGATCCAGGGATTTCCCGGGATGTCCACGCTCGGCTTCACCTTGGCGTGGTACACGTCATTCGTGAAGCGTGCGAGGCCACCGACATTCGTCCGGACGGTCAGCTGCTCCTTGAGCTGCCGCATGGTCGAGACGATGCGTGGGTCGCCCGGCGGCAGGACGTTGAGCATCCACACGGCTGCGACACTCGCGTCCACGGTGAGATTCTTCTCCACGGTCTTGCCGTCCTTGCGACGGATCATCTTCACGAAGCGGTCATGTTCCTCGTCGAAGAGGTGGAAGAGCAGCGCCTGCCGCGTCTCGTCGGCGGCGGTATGGAATTTTTCGGAGTGGGTGTGATGCCCGAGGATCTGGCAGATCTGCGCCGCAGCGTGGAGGCCCGCAGCCACGGTGGCGACGGTGTACGTGAAGACTCCACGGTGCTCCTCCCATGGGTCGTAACTCGGGAGCGGCAACCCCGTCTTCTCCTCGCGGAACTCCGCGAGGAACCGTCCGGCCTTTTTCACGAAGCGCTCGTACATCTCCTGCAGGAACTCGAAGTCCTGCGCCAGCTCGAAATGCTTCCAGAGTGCGTAGATGACGAGGGCCGTTTCGTCCTCCTGGATCGGCATCTGCGATTCGCCGTGACTGAACCACGGGTGCCACGAGGAGCCCAACGATCCATCGGGGTTGTACTTGTGGAGGAGATAGCCATCAGGTGTCTGCACCTTGCAGCAGAAATCGAAGAACCGCCGCGTGACTTCGTGGTACTGCGCGTGGTCGAGTGCGAGAGAGATGAAGGCACCGTCCCGCGGCCAGACGTACGTGTAGGTGTCGCGGTTGAACGCCATGATGTCCGCATCTGCCGCCGCGACGATGCCGCCGCGGTTGTCCGCATGGAGGCGGATCAGGAGGAGGCTTCGATGGTAGAGATCCACAAGCGGGGAGCTCATCGTGCCGAAGTTCTGCTGCGTCTTCATTACCCAACTCTTCCAGTAGTTGTGGCAGTTACTCTGGAGGCGCGCCTGCCCCTCCTCGATGACCATCTGCTGCAGTTCCACGACCTCTTCGAGCGACCGGCCCATGCAGAGCCAGAGAGTTACTTCCGTTTCGCGGGCGGGCCGCACGGTGCAGTGGATGCCGACCGTGGAGTCCACGGATCCCTGATCGATGGTGGTGTTCGAGAGCTGCCCGTCCTCGGCGTCGCGCCACGTTCCCTCGTAGCCCTGATAGTTCGCCTTCCCGATGCTGTAGCTGCCGAGATTGCCGCTCTTCAGGCGCTTCTTGCTGTGCAGGATGGATTGGTACTCTTCTGTCTCCTGACTGATAGCGCAGGTTTCCTTGAGGTCCGAGCTGTCGCCGCCGATGAGGAAGTAGCGCGTCTGGCGGTAGTGGATCACGCTGTTCGTGTAGGGCTCGTAGAAGGCGGTGTCCTTCTGCTTGTCGCCGTAGATGAACAGGTTGTGGTGGAAGAACATCCGCACGGTCTTCTCCGTGCCATCGGTACTGCGGAGACGGAAATGGCGGAGGAGGACGTTGTAGAACGGGTGCGCGTAATCCTCGGCGATGATCTCGAGGCCGAGCTGGTCGTTGCGCAGCGTCGACTCGCCGACGAGGGAGTCGGCGCGGTACTTCGGCTCTATCCTCCACGAGGGATCGGAGAACCATGCGAATCCTCTGCCCGCCACCCACACGCCCGTGCGGTGCACGTTGCCGTAGCCCGTCTGATCCTCCATGCCGACATACGGGAAGTAGAGGTCCCGCATCTGCAGCGCATCGTCGAAGGTGGCGAGAAGCTGTCCGTTGCCGACGACGAGGGAACGGGGCATGAGAGGAGAGGGCGTAGGGTTAGGGCGTAGGGTGTCGGGGGGTGCGCTTGTGGTGCGCGTGAGGTTTGACAGTTGGTTGATGCCCCAAGCGCGCCTTCAAGTCGCACAGGGCGTGGCTGTAGCGCCGGTACGCTTCATAGGGCGAATCGTACGGACTGAAGTACTTATGCACGTCGCCGTCGTTCCAGTACTTCGTGCACATGTAGTAGAAGTGATCGGAAGTCTGGAGCATGCGCCACATGCGGATGAGATCCTCATTGCCTGTTGCCTTCACGAGCGGGCCCAACGCATAGATCGCCTGCAGGGCGGCTGACTGGATTTGGTTGCCCTGCCACGCGGAGAGATCGCGCTCCGTGTCGGCCCAGGAGATCAGGTTGTGCGCGTCGTATTCCTCGGAACGATTTTCGCCACTCCATGTCTCGATGACTTGCGAGGGGGTGGCGGTGCGGATACCGCGCTCCTCCCAGATGCGGGGGAGCGCGCGGAGGAATTCGAAGATGCCCGTGTCCTCCCACTGGTGTTCGCCGAAGGTCTCGTAATCCATGAAGAGGTTCACGCTGTGCCCGCCACCGCCCGTGAGCCAGTCGGTGAAAGTCTCGGCCCGGAGGGGATACCCGATCCAACTCTTGTCCGAGAAGCGGAAGGCCACGTCGTCCGACAGGCGGAAGTTCTTCAGGAGGACATGGATCTTCTCCGCTCTCCGTGGGAGCGGGCGGTGTCGCATGATGACCTGCTCAGTGGTGCGGGGAAGGCGGAAGTGCGGGGGGATGTAGGGAAGATTCGGGCTGCGCCCGTGGAGGATGTGGTCGGTCCCCTCCGCAAGAATGCCGGTGAATCCCATGAGGCGCGCCACCTGCGCGAGCTCGTTGCTGTAGATGAGCTCCGTATTGCGGAAGACGGTTGGCGTCCTTCCGAAGAGATCCTCGATCGTCCGCACGTGGAGCGTCACCTGCTCGCAGAATTCTTCCGTGTCCCGGATGGAGCTCAAGGAGTGGTAGTACGTCTCCGCGAGGAACTCAACCCGTCCGGTTGCCGCGAGGGCGCGGAAGGAGTCGAGGACGTCCTCTCCGTACTCCCGGCATTGGTCGAGGAAGACGCCGGAGAGGGAGTAGGCGATGGAGAACGTCGGGTGCCGCTCGAGGAGCTCGAGCATCAGCCTGTTTGCCGGGAGGTAGCACTTCTCGGCGACCTTCCGGAAGACTGCACAGTTCTTCTCCTGGTCGAAGTACGAGGGGTGCTCGCCCTTGCCGATCTCCGTGATGCGGAGGTCCCTGAGGCGGTAGGGCTGATGGACCTGGAAGTAGAAGCAGACGACGGGGTGGGGCATGGGGAGAGGGGAGAAGGGCGTAGGGTGTAGGGTTAGGAGCGGATAATGTTCCGGTAAATCGAGTGGACCTGAGCAGCCTGGTTGATCCACGTGAGCTTCTGGAGGACGCGGGGCGCCTCGTTCATCAGCTGATCGGCGAGCGGCTGCTCGCGGAGCACCGTGAGGACGCAGTCCGCCATCTTCTCCGTGTCCCAGAAGTCCACCTTGAAGGCATGTCCGATCACCTCGCTCGCACCCGACTGCTTGCTCAGGATGACGGGGGTTCTCTGCGCGATCGCCTCGAGAGCCACGAGGCCGAAGGGTTCGGAGAGCGAGGGCATGACGAAGCAATCGGCCTGTGCGTAGAGCTTGCGTGCCTCGGTGGCATTCACCTTTCCGGCGAAGACGGTGCAGTCCTGCAGGCCGAGCCGGCAAGTTTCCTCGATGAGGGAGGGGAGCATCTGGCCATCACCCGCCACGACAAACTGCACGTCGGGTCGGTGCGCATGGACCATAGCTGCCATGTGGAGGAAGTGCCGCGGCCCCTTCTGCAGCGCGAGTCGTCCGAGGAAGAGCACCATCGGATGTTTCTTTGCCTGCGGCTCGGTCGTTTCCTGCGGCATGTGTGTCTCGTCACTCCCGTTGTGGACCACCGTGATCTTGTCGGGAGCAATGCCGTAGTGCTGCACGATGATATTCTTCGTGTAGTTGCTCACGGCGATGATGCGGTCTGCCTGCTCGAAGCCCCAGCGTTCCCGTCCGTAGATCCAGTCATTCGGGTTGAAGTGCGTGCGGTCCAGCTCCGTCGCGTGGATGTGCGCGACGAGCGGTTGGTCATGATGCCGTGCGGCGCGGACGCCGGCCTCGTATGTCATCCAGTCGTGGCAGTGGACGACATCCGGTGAGAGATCCTTCGTCAGCTCCACACTCATTTCGGTGTAGACGTGAACGGCATGTGCGAGGTCTTCCCCATAGATCTGCGCGGTCTCGCGCGGGATATGCTTGATGCGCTGCGCGTACGCTTCGGCGGAGTCGTAGGGGGAGAGGAAGCTCTTCACGCGGATGGCCTCCACTGTCTTCTGGGTCGGGAAGCGGATGTCGATGGGGTCGGGGGAGTCCGTGGCAAACGGGAGGACAAGGGTCACCTTGATGCCGTGGTGGAGAAGCCCCCGCACGAGCCCCTCGCAAGCCACCCCCAATCCGCCGAGGTGGCGAGGGGGGTACTCCCAGCCGAACATGAGGGTGTGGAGAGGCATGGATGTTTGTGCTGTTGGTTTGGGGACTGGAAAATCTACTAATTATATCACAAAACGGTCGGGAATTGAAGTATAAGTGGCCCCAAGGCCGGTTTCTTGTTATCAGAAATGTCAAGGTCGCATCGATGGCTTATTGGAGCGTTAAATTGATTATGCTCCATAAGAATATTTCGATTTCTTTTGGAACTTCCTCCATCCTCCGACCCCTTCCTCCCAAGGAGGAAGGGGAGACTGTGGGCGAAGGGAACAACTACAAACACACACATCCCCCTTCTCCGATGGAGAAGGGGATAGGGGGAGAGGAAGGCTGTCGGCAAGTCTATGGGCAGGTTTGTTTCTCATGATTCCTTATGCCTCCGCGAGTGCGAGCACGTGCCCCTTCAGGGTCTCGATGACGGTGTCGAGGTCCTCATTGACGAGGACATGGTCGAAGAGGCCCGGGGTGGCGGTGATGGTCTGCAAATCCTCCTTCGCGTGCGTGAGTTGTGCGCGGATCTGCTCCTCGGAATCGTGACCGCGGTTCCGCAGGCGGTGGAGGAGTTGACTGAGCATCGCGCGCCTGCTGTGACCGGGGGGGAGGAGACCGAAGGAGAGGATCGCGCGGCGTCCGAAGTGGTTCGCGAGTCCCTTGAGGAGATGGGTCTCCGTGACGACCACGGGGATCCTGCCCCCCTGCCAGATCGTCGTAATATCGGCTGCCCGGTATCCCTCGAAGTACTCCTCTGTTCCTGCAGAGAGCCGTATCCAGGAGACGATCTCCCCTGCATGTTTGAGTCGCTCGAATTCCAGAACGGAGAGGTGTTTTTCCCCCTGGTCATCGTTGCCCCGCGGCGCGCGCGTGGTGAGGAGGGGAACTTCCGCCGTGAAGTCGCTCAGCATGCGCGTGAGGAGGCGGCGGACCGTGGACTTGCCGACACCCGAGGGTCCGGTGAGCGCGAGGATGTACTCGGGGAAGATTTTCTCCTGATCGAGCGGCGCCGTGACGCGCGTCGTGAGTTCGTAGGCTACCTCGTAGAGGCGCAGTCCCTCCTCATTGATCCTGCTCAGCACCATACGCGGCTCCACCGTCTGGCCAATGGTAGGGGAGAGGCCTTCGCGCAGGAGGAGGGGGGCGAGGACGCGCTGGCCGCTCGTGAGTTCGACGAGCCCGATGATCCGCGGGCGCTCGGGGAATCCCTTCGGGGGATGCGCGATGCTCGTGAAGGAAAGGAGCGTGCCCGAGAGCAGGCGCTTCCGGCGCTGCATGCCTGCACGGGCGACGATGGAGGGGGCATCAGGCGTGCGCATGCTCAAGGAGGTGAATGGAACAGGTGGCACCGACGCCACCGAAGTTGTGTGCCATGCCCCACCGCTTGCCGGAGGCCCTGAGTTGCTTCGAGACATCGATGATCTGCTTCACGCCCGTTGCCGCGACAGGGTGCCCACAGGCCTTCAGGCCTCCACTCCCGTTCACCGTCATCGTGCCCTCGCTCTGGTACCAGTGGATGCCCTTGCCGGGAGCCGCGAAGCCGAGGTCCTCGAGCGCGAGCAGCGCGGCAATGGAGAAGCAATCGTGGAGCTCGAGGTGGGAGACGTCCGTCGGATCGATGTGTGCTTCCTCGTAGGCGCGGACGGAGGAGTCCTTCGTGGCGGCGAACGAGGTGAGGGTCGGGCGCTCGGTGATGCTCACGGAATCGGTGCTCACCTGCGAGGCGGCGATGCGGAGATCGCTCGTGAATTTCGTTGAGAGAATGCAGGCGGCCGCACCATCGCTCACCGGCGAGCAATCGAGGAGGCGCAACGGATCGGCGACGAGGGGGCTCAAGCCGATCTGTTCCTCCGGGATTTCCTGGCGGAACTGCGCGAAGGGATTCTTCAGGGCATTGCGGTGATGGCGGGCGCTCACGCGGTTCAGCTCCTCGCGTGTGAGCCCGAACTCGTACATGTAGCGCTTCGCAACGAGGCCGAAGATGCCGGGGAACGTGAGGCCCGAAGGGGCGTCCAGCTCGGCATCGGCCGCACCCATGAGGGCTGTCGCGATCTCATCCCCCGGAACATCCGTCATCTTCTCCGCCCCGAGGACGAGGACGGTCTCCGCCCGTCCGCTCTCGAGGAGCGCGCACGCCGTGTGCACGGCCACCGAGCCCGATGCGCAGGCTGCCTCGACGCGGATTGCGGGAGGACGGTGGGGGAGGAAGGAGGAAGCGATGGCGCCGAGGTGGGCCTGACCGCTCACGGATTCCGCAAGCATGTTCGCCACCACAATGAAGTCGACGTCGAGCGCAGAGCAGG
>JAQUNQ010000047.1 GCA_028717505.1 Candidatus Peribacteraceae bacterium | reverse complement strand
ACAGTGAAGGAGACGACGAAGGCGGCCATCGCCCGCCTGCGGAAAATGCGCATCGAGACCTACATGATCACCGGTGACAACGCGCGGACCGCCGCGGCCATCGCCAAGCAGATCGGCATCACAAACGTCCTTGCCGAGGTGCTGCCGGAAGACAAGGCGAACGAGGTGAAGAAGCTGCAGCAGCAGAAGAAGAAAGTGGCCATGGTCGGCGACGGCATCAACGACGCCCCCGCTCTCGCCCAAGCCGATCTCGGCATCGCCATGGGCTCCGGCACGGACGTCGCCATGGAGGCCGGCGGCATCGTCATCATCCGCAACGACCTCAACGACGTCATCACCGCCATAGAACTTGCGAAGGAGACGATGGGGAAGATCCGCCAGAACCTCTTCTTCGCGCTCCTCTACAACATTCTGGGGATCCCGATCGCCGCGCGGGCGCTCTTCGTGCCGTTCGGGTTACTCCTGCGGCCGGAGCTCGCCGGCCTCGCCATGGCATTCAGCTCGGTGTCCGTCGTGATGAATTCGCTGCTCATCCGGCTCTTCCGTCCGGGCAGGAGGAATTTCCTCTCCGTGGCGGCCCTCATCGTGATGATCGCCGCGTTCACCGGACTCTTCTTCGAGTTCGCGGTTTTCTCCTCGAAACTGATGCGCGAGGAGGCGGTGGCGGCACCGGCCGCCGCCGCACAGACCAATTGATGGAGCGTCTTCAGGGGAAGCCTCTCACTGCCCCGCCTGATTATTCACGTAACTCTGCCGCACCTCCCGTGTACACTTGATGCGCTCCGCCGACGTCTTCAGAGGATCACACTTCTGCTGAATTTCAGTTTTCTGTGCCTGTGGAATCACCTGCACATACCGCTTGTTCACTCTCTGGCGGATACTCTCGGCATTACCGGCCGCCTTCTGCTCGCATTCCTTGCGCTCGGCGGCCGTTTTGGTGGAGCAGCGCCCGCGCATGAGGATGTCATTATTCGCCGTATTGGACTGCGGACGCTTGCCGGCAAGCTGGCACTCCCGCAAACGATCTCCTTTCATCCCTTTACACGTAACAATATTGGTTGATTCCGCCTTCACCGTCTTCACGAGCCGGCACCGCTTGATCCCTGCGGGGCATTCGCCGGTAATCGTGCGCGCGGAAGCGACCGTGATGCAAGCCACAGAGAGGACGCCTGCGAGGGAAAGGGAGAGGAAGCGCTGGAAGGATGTCATGACTCTGGTTGAGAAAGAATACGAAGACGGTACGCCGGATGCCCCAAGGACTCCAGACAGACGCATTGCTCGAAACCGGAAGTATTGCTTCATTATTCCCTTCCGCTGCTTTGGTCTCTGCCTCCCCCTTCAGGTATAGTGCATTCCGCTGAACGATTATGTTCCGTTTCAAGAGCTCACCATCGGCCGAAAGTGGAGCCGGCACTGTGAAGGATTTCGGCTACCTTCCGGAGAATGTTTTCTACTTCGATTCCGCCTGCCAGACACTGCGTCCGCAGCAAGTCATCGATGCGCAGTCCGAGTACTACCATCGTTATGGCGCGTGCGGCGAGCGGGTCAAGTACGCCTGGGGGGTGAAGGTGGATGACGCGGTCGCCGACGCGCGCAAGAAGATCCTGAAGCTCACGGGGAAATCCGAGCGCGACTATGCCGTCGCCTTCACTCTCAATACCACCTACGGCATCAATCTCGTCTTACAGCAGCTTCCCGGCAAGGATTTCGAGCGGATCGTGACCTCCGAGATCGAGCACAACTCCGTCTTCCTGCCATCGATCACGTGGAGCCGCGCGCAAGGCAAAGAGCGCGTCGTCCTGCCGCGCGCAAAGGATGGCAGCCTCCTCTATGACGGGAAGAAGCTCGGCCGCGCCGTGGCGCTCCTGAGCAGCATGTCGAACATCGACGGCCGCAAGCTCCCGAATGCCCGTACGCTCGCTCAGGACGTCCACCGCGAAGGCGGCCTGCTCCTCATCGATGCAGCCCAGCACTTCGCGCACGGCATCGAGGAGATGAAGGATGTCGCATTCGATGCGCTCTTCGGCTCCGGGCACAAGATGTACGGGCCGAGCATCGGGATCATCGTTATCCGCAAAGATCTCATCCGCCGCCTCGACTTTCGCTTCCTCGGCGGCGGGACGGTAAATGACGTCCGCCTGGACGACTTCGATCTCATCGATGAGGATCACGAGCTGCATGCCCTCCTCGAAACGGGTCTCCAGAACTGGGCGGGCATCATCGGGCTGAAGACGGCGGTGGAATGGGCGGCAGGTTACCGGCCCCAAGGCGGGAATCCGCAGGAGTATGAGCACGCATTGGCCGCACAGCTCTTCGAAGGCCTGAAGAAAATCAAGGGGCTCACGGTGTTCAACAGCGAGGCGAGTCCGACGATCAGCGTCTACAGCGATGCGATCGACGCCCACAAGCTCTCCCTGTACTTAGGCGAGCAGAATATCATGTGCCGCAGCGGCTACTTCTGCTGCCACTACTACCTGAAGAACCTCCTGAAGGTCCCGCCGCTCCTGCGCATCGCCCTGGGTTTGCACAATACCCCCGCGCAGGTGGAGCACTTCCTCGCAACACTCGATAAGATCCTCCGCAACACCTGACGCATGTTCTGTATTGCCGCCTTCATCGTCTTCGCGGTCCTGAGCGTCTTCTCCGCAACATACCGGCCGCTCGCCGCGAAAGCGTGGCACTGCGTGATCCGCCGCGTCACCTTCCGCCCCTGCGACATAAGCTTCAGCGACGAGGTGAAGGGCCGGCTCATCGGCAAGATGATCCTCACGCATCCGCGCTGGGCGCGGTTCCTCGACCACTGGATCGACTGGCTCGCGTTCGTCTTCGTTCTTTTGAGCATCTGGAGCGTCGTGTACCTCGCAGTCGCAGGCCTGAACCTCTGGGTGTGGGGCACCTGCCGTCCCGCGAACGTGGAGTCCTGCTCGCTCTCCGGCGAGGCGTGCGGAGTCAATAAGTACCAGATCAATCTCCTGGATGCCGTACAGGAGGGGCGCATCGGCGAGTGGGCCGTAGCCCCCTTCGCGCAATTCGCGGAAACCGTCTCGCGCATCCCCGACAGGCTCCGGCGCTGGGAAGCGGCCGATTTCCTGCCGCCGACCGCCACCTATTCTCACCCGAAAGATCCCGCCAAGCCCTACGCGCTCGAAGTGCTCGATCCCGGCTGCACCTTCTGCAGAAAGCTCCTCAGCAATATTCAGAGTGCCGGCTTCGAGAATCGCTACAACTTCACCTATATCCTCTATCCCATTCCGGATGTGAAGAAGGAGGCGGGGTACAAGTTCGCCAAATCACTCCTCCTTGCCCAGACGATCGAAGCGGTGAAGATGGTGCCGCTCAGGACCAATCCCAAGGACATCCCGCCCGACTGGCAGCTCCTGGAGATCATCTTCAACCGCATCGACTTAGACGGCCTCGATCTTCAGACGAAGTTCAATATCGCCTTCACGACCGAGCAGGCGCAAGCACGCCTGAAAGAGCTCCTGAAAGAGATCGGCTACAGTCCCGCGGACATCACGAAGATCACGCGCCTCGCCGCAGGCGACGACGTGGCCCACTCCCTCTCCGAGCAGAAGGAGATCGTCGAAGGAAGGCTCCGCACGATCAAGATCCCCACACTCGTCTTCGACGGCAGACGCTACGACCGGGTCGTCGACGTCACAACACTGAAGTAACCTTCTCCTTTCCATGCGCATCAGCACCTTTGGTCTCCTCATCGCCTTCATCGTGTGCCTCGTGCTGCTCTTCGTGACGCTCATCCGCTTGCAGCGCGAAATCGCCCGTATCGTCGATCAATCCACATCCAATCTCGTCATCTCCGTCCGGGCACCCTCAAGGGGGAACTGATCACTTGTTCCGCGTACTCCAGTACGCGTCCGCCTCCGTCTCAAGGACATCCAACCGCGTGTAATAGTCGGGGAATTCGATCAGGTGCGCCCAGGCGATCTTGCCCGTGAGCACGGGATCGTCATTCGTCACGTTGGTCCTCGTATCGCGCTTGCCGTGCTCCAGCTCCACATCCATGCCGCGGCGGAATTGCTCGAGATCAAACGCGGCATCGTTCCACGCGATGCCGATCTTGGTGCCGACTTCCTTCGCCTGCTCGGGGGTGAATATGCGTTTCGCGGACATAAGGGGAGGGGGAAGTGTTTGATTGTCATCGTACCGGATCATTGGAAGTACGTCATCCTTTACTCTTTTGTCTTGAGTTCGAAAATTACTGGAGAGTGAGATGGATAAATTGCTCGGACGCGATTTCATGGCTATTTGATTTTCCTTGCTGGAGGGGAAGGGCACCTTGCTTAAGTTCCCATTCCCCTCCAGCGCCTCCTCATCCCTCCTAACGGCCATGCCCTGAAGAGTATTTCTATACATCTGAGTATTCCTCTGCATATTCCCTCGAAAAGGAAAGGGAGGGATGGCGCGCCACGGGGGGTGAAGGGGAAGGCCCTGCTGCCGAAGGCAGCCTGCCGACGAGGCGACCCCGAATCCTTGGAGGGGTCGACGAGGAGGCACAGGGCCGGGTGGAGAGGCTCTGGCGCGCCGGCGTTTTGGCTCCACCTTTGTCGCCGGACAAAGGTGGAAGAAAGGATCGAAGGAAAACTCCCCCTCACACTTTCTCCGTTGCCAGCTGCCCGCAAGCCGCAGCGATGTCATCCCCCATGGTCCGCCGCTCCGTGACATCGATTCCCTGCCTCAAGAGCACGGCCTTGAACGCCTCCACGCTCTTTATGTCGCTGCGGGAGAAACCCTTGCCCGTGACTGCATTCAGGGGAATGACGTTCACCTTCTTCACCGCCGTCTTCGAGACGTAGCGCGCGAGCTCCTTGGCATGCTGCAGCGAGTCGTTCACGCCGCTTATGAGCGTGTACTCGAACGTGAGGTGGTGCCGGCGATTGCCGAGCGTATCCGCATAACGGTGCGACCAGTCCGCAAGCTTCGTAAGGAAGTCCGGTACCGTCGACGGCACGATCTGCTCGCGCGTGCCCTGATCCGCGCTGTGCAGCGAAATGGCGATGCGCACGGGCGGCCATGTCTTATCCTCAAGGAGGGCTTCCAGCTGTGCGAGGACGCCCACCGTGGAGACGGTGATGTGCACGGGACCGAGGTCCGTATGTTTCGTCCACGCCGCGATCGCGCGCTTCACATTCTCCACATTGTTGAGCGGTTCGCCCATGCCCATGAAGACGACATTGCTGATGCGGCCGGGGGGATCTCCGTGCTCTTCCAGAAACGTTCTCCAATACCGGAGCTGGTCCATGATCTCGTCGGCCAGCAGGCTCCGCTTGAGGCCCATGGCGCCCGTCGCGCAGAACTTACACCCCATCGCGCAGCCGATCTGCGAGGAGACGCAGACCGTCCACTGATCGCGGGCGTTACTCATCAGGACCGTTTCAAATTTCAATCCGTCGGCTGTCCGGAGGAGTGCCTTGAACGTGTCCCCCTTCGCGCTCTTGAGCACCGCCGCCGGCGTCACGGCTGTCCACGGCATGGAAGCGCTCAAACTGTCGCGCAGCGCCTTCGAGAGAGTCGTCGCATCCGCCCACCCCTTCCACTTCGGCTGGAAGAGCGCGGCTTCGATCTGCCGGAAGCGAAACGCGGGCTCCCTGGGAAAGAGCTCCCGGAAACATTCTTCTCTCGAGGGCGGTGGAGGGAATGATTGGGAAGACACAGGGATACAGTAGAAGGGAAAGGAGGGAAGGGGGAGGGAAACCGTAGGTTTCCCTCCCTGCTTGGCCGTCAGGAGGGTAAAGGGGGTGTCGGGGGGCCTAGGGAACCGGACAAGGTGCCCTGGCCCCCCCGACAGAGAAAATCCATAACCATGCAACCGCATCCGAGCGAAGACGAACCTCATGACCACCGCAACCAGGAACGGCAACAGCAAGGTTACAAAGATTAACTCAACTATTAATCCCTCCTTAATTCCTCTTCCTGTACTCTTTCCCCCATGCCCATCATCTCGGTAAAGAACCTCACGAAAAAGTTCAAAGCCTTCACCGCCGTGGATGACATCTCGTTCGACGTGGAAAAAGGCGAAATCTTCGCATTTCTCGGCCCCAACGGCGCAGGCAAGACCACGACCATCAAGATCCTCACCACCCTCCGGCAGCCGACTTCCGGCTCCATCCGGCTCGATGATAAGGATCCCGCCGAGGATCCGGAAGGCGTGCGCAGATCCTTCGGGATCGTCTTCCAGGATCCGAGCGTGGACGACGAGCTCACAGCCTTCGAAAACATGGAATTCCACGGCGTGCTCTACGGCATGGAGAAGACTCTCCGCCGCAAGCGCATCGAACAGCTGCTCACGTTCGTGGGCCTCTGGGACCGCAAAGACGATATCCTGAACGTCTTTTCCGGCGGCATGAAGCGACGCCTCGAGATCGCGCGCGGACTGCTGCACCATCCGAAGGTGCTCTTCCTCGACGAACCGACCGTCGGCCTCGACCCGCAGACCCGCAACCACATCTGGGAGTACATCCAGCGCCTCAACCGCGAGGAGGGCGTGACCATCTTCTTCACGACACACTACATGGAGGAAGCCGCCCGCGTCGCCTCGCAGATCGCCGTTATCGACCACGGAAAGATCCTCAAGCAAGGGTCCGCACAAGAGCTCAAGAAAGCGACGAATACCGATTCGCTCGAGCAGGCATTCCTCTCGCTCACCGGCTCCGGCATCCGCGAGGAGGAGGCCGGCTCCATCGATCATCTCCGCATGCGCCACCGTCTCTGGACTCGCCGTTAACCCTCTCCCATGAGCACCATCTACATTCTCTGGCTCCGGCAACTCAAGCGCTTCGTCCGCTCGCGCTCGCGCATGATCGGCTCTCTGGGCCAGCCGCTCCTCTTCCTCGTCGCATTGGGGTTCGGCTTCGGACCCGTCTTCCAGAAGGCCGGACAAGGCAACTATGTCCAGTTCCTCGCTCCCGGCATCGTGGCGATGACGGTCCTCTTCACCTCCATCTTCTCAGGGATAGAGATCATCTGGGACCGGCAGTTCGGCTTCCTCAAAGAAACGCTCGTAGCGCCCGTGAGCCGCCTCAACATCATGATCGGCCGCACGCTCGGCGGCGCGACCGTCGCCGTCCTGCAGGGCTGCATCGTCTTCCTCATCACGCTCATCGCGGGTTTCCGCCCGATGGACTGGACGCTCCTGCCGGCAGCCCTCGGCTTCATGATCCTGATCGCGCTCCTCTTCACCGCGCTCGGCACGGCCATCGCCTCCGTGCTCGACGACTTCCACGGCTTCCAGCTCATCATGAACTTCGTCGTCATGCCGCTCTTCTTCCTCTCGGGCGCGCTCTTCCCACTCGACGACCTCCCGCGCATCCTCTCGGTCATCACGCGCTTGAATCCCCTCTCCTACGGCGTGGATGGGCTGCGCGGCACGCTCGTCTCCGGCGCCCACTTCGGCCTCGGCCTGGACCTCGGTATCCTCGCCGCCATCACCGCGTTCCTGCTCATACTCGGGAGCTATCTCTTCTCGAAGATACAGATTTAGAAAGACTTCTATCGCTTCTTCATCGGGATGGATGGCGCGCCACGGGGGGTGAAGGGGAAGGCCCTGCTGCGAAGCAGCTTGCCGACGAGGCGACCCCGAATCCCTGGAGGGGTCGACGAGGAGGCACAGGGCCGGGAGGAGAGGCTCTGGCGCGCCGGCGTTTTGGCGCCACCTTTGTCGCCGGACAAAGGTGGAAGAGATCCCCTTTCTCCTCAGTTGCACGTCATGGTGAGGAGCACGGGCCGGCTCGAACCGCCCTTCAACGGGCTCGGTTTTACCGCAACCACGCAGGGCTGCTTAGGAGGGGGGAACTTTCCCCCTCCTCTCAATTGACATAGGCCCTTTTCCCCCTATTATTTGCCCCCGTTTCCCCTTTTCCTCATGGCTGAGACCACCTCGCGACGTCGATTATCAGACATCCCCGTGCCTCCTGAGGTTCCTCAGCGACATGCGGGTTCGTATAGAGCACTCGCACAGAGACGCACACAACTGCAAGGGGTGATTACCAGCACCTCGCAAGTCCTCAGTGAGCAGCGGCAATCCCTCGGAGGCGACCTCACCGACTGCGCAGGACCGCAAATCATCGAAGGAGTACATCTCTCTCTCCTGCAGAGAGCAAATGAGGAAGAGCAACAGGTCATTGCGGCCATCGAAACGCTGCAGGGAAAGACGGCAGAGAGGGTCTATGGCGAGTGCATCAGGTGCGGCAAAAAAATTCCGAAGGCGCGCTTAAACGCAGTCCCCTACGCCTCCACCTGCGTCAAATGCCAGAGAGATGCGGATAAGGAGCAATAGAGCATTCGGGGGAAACCAGCCTCAGACGAAGGAAGAGAGAAAGGATGAGATGATCTAAGCAAAGATCACCGACATCCTAGACAGTCCTGCGCGTGAGCCCGCGCGTCTTCCCTGCGCAAGATAGAGCGGAAAGCTCATCGAGATTCTGCACGATCATCGTGAAATCCCTCGAAGGAGCACCGGATTTTTGAGTCCGAAGGGACATAGACCGCGCTCATTCAAAAGAAGAAGCCAAAAGATCATCACCATCCCGTACGAA
>JAQUNQ010000046.1:8460-8887 GCA_028717505.1 Candidatus Peribacteraceae bacterium | reverse complement strand
TCCGATCTGTCGAGGGCCCTGTTCGCCTTGTCCTGCTTCGTGGTGGCGATCGCCTGAGCCGCCGCTTCTTGGTCGTACTGCGTGACCGGGCTGGCCGTGATCGTGGCAACCGTCACTTCTTCTTGCGCCGCGCTGTTGGCCGCTTCGTTCTTCATTGTGGCCGCGAACGCGACTACTGCCAAACACGTGATGGCCACGGCCATCACCTTCCACCGGAACGCGGTTTTGCGTCCCATAACAGTCTCCTTTCGGATGGAAGTTCGTCTTCCCGCACCTCTCACTCTTGCCGCAGTGAAAAGCGAGGGAAAGCAACGTCGTCAATGACGCAACTCGTCATGAGGAACCAGATCGTGCGGCCGACCGATACCTCACCTTGGTTTTACTGGCCAAGACAACAGGATCCTCGCCATCCAACCTCCTTTCGGGG
>JAQUNQ010000046.1:0-8450 GCA_028717505.1 Candidatus Peribacteraceae bacterium | reverse complement strand
CTCTGAAAGTCCGACCCGAACGAGAAAGAACTCTCGCGCGGGTCGGACTCTCGTCGAACGGAGTATCCATCGATATGCTCATTTCTCTCCAGCGGTGTCAAAGATCTGGAACATGGCTATCCTTTCAGAGAATCTTGGTGCTGTAAAGAATCTTGAACTCCTCCTTGGTTCACCAGAGCTCAGAGGAAAAACCATGAAGTTTGCTTCTCACGCACAAAAAAATGACCGCCTTATTTAAGGAGCGGTCATTCGAAGGTGGAAAGAACAAAATCTTTGGCGAGCCCCGCATGTGCGGGGCAGCAAAGCGGGGAATTTTTACAGGAAGGCATAATTCTCCGCAAGCTTTTTGTCCACATTCCCGGAGTACGTGCTACAATCGCATGCGAAGCAACACACTTCCTTCCGCTTGAGAAAGCCCATGGAAGCCTCCCATGAACTGCCGGCGGCCCTCGAGGGCATCACCCTCCCCCAAGTCGCGGCGGCGCTCGTCATCGCCGGCATCAGCTACGTGGCCATCCGCAACCTCTGGCGGAGCTTCACCGGCAAGAATTAAACATTATGCCCACCTTCGACTTCCTCTGCTCGGCCTGCTCCACCCGCTTCGAGTTCAGCCGCCCCTTCGGGAGCAGAAAGAAGCCCCGCTGTCCCGCGTGCGGAAGCGCGAGGACTGAGAAGTGCATCGCCCCGCCCGCCATCCACTTTAAGGGATCGGGGTTCTTCGTGACGGACAACAGAAAAGCCGAGGAGAAAAAGACGGCAAAGGCGAAGGAGACGAAGGTGGAGAAGAAGGCATCTCCAGCCGAGGAGACGAAGAAAAATCCCGCCGGGAAAGTCTGAGGGCTCCGAAAAAGAGCGGCATGCGCCGATGCCCGTTTTCTGCTACAATAGAAGGAAATGGCCACCATGCGCAAAAACGGAAATCGTCTGCCACTCCATTACCGCGTGATCGGGAGCGTCACGGGCATGTCCTACACGACGCTCTTCACAATCTGGATGACGCTCGCAGCAGGATTCGCCGTGATCTACGCCCTCCTTGCCACCTTCGCGCCGAGTGAGGCGCCGGCGGCTCTGCTCGACCTGAGTCCACTCGATCAACTGGGAAACGCCGTGTACTTCAGCATCATCACAGCGACCTCCACCGGCTACGGCGACATCGTCCCTCTGGGGTTCTCGAAGACACTCGCGAGCATCCAGAGTATCTCCTCCCTCTTTATCTTTGCAGTCCTCGTGGGAAAGCTCGTGAGCCAGCAGCAGGAGATCGCTGTGAAGCAGATGCACCGGCTCACGTACGAGGATGTCCTCCACAACACGCGGGAGGGATTCTTCATCATCCGCAAGGACTTTGACCACACCATCGGCAAAGTGGAGCGCCGGGAGCCACTCACGATGGACGACTGGGAGGACCTCGCCACCGCCTACAAGCAAGGACAGAATCTGTTCCTGGAGATTCCTGAATTCTACAGCCCGGAGGATGACGCCCTCTACACGGTGGACGAGCAGCGCGAGCAGCTCCTCATGGAGGCTGTGCAGCGCACGCTCCACCGCATCAACCACATGATCGATTCCTTCAGCATCGCTGAGATTAACTGGACGGCGCACCCCGAAAGCGTGCGGGAGCTCAAGGAGCTCCTCAAAGTCGCAGGGCATGTCCTGCCGCGCTGGCACGAGTACTCGCCCTACCAGAAACGGGAATCCTTCGATGTGATGTTGCGACTCAGGGAACGAGCCATCAATAGACTCGACCAGGCACTTCCGCGGTAAGAAATCCACTCCCTCTCCGTTGCATGACTCTCCTCAGCCACACCCTCCTCTTCCTCCTGGCTCTCGGAATCATCTGGATGATTTCCGGATCGATCATCGGTGCAGTCGATCGCGTGGCCAAGCGCTACCACAAGCCGAAATTTGCTGTCGCATTCTTCACACTCGGCATCCTGACATCCATCAGTGAAATCTCCGTCGCCTTCAACGCCACGCTGGAAGGCGTGCCATCGGTTTCAGCCGGAAATTTGGTAGGGGCATCCATTGTCATCTTCTTCCTGATCATCCCGCTCCTGGCCATCTGCGCACGATCGATCGATCTCGACCACACCATCCGCTGGAGCACCTTGCTCGTGGCACTCTGTGTCATTGCTGTCCCCTCGCTCGTTGCACTGGATGGCGTGGTACAGCGCAAAGAAGGGGTCTTGCTGCTCCTCCTCTACTGCGCGCTCATCATCCGCATCAGCAGGAAAAGGCCCCTGGAGGAAATGATCGGAGGCCCCGTGACTGACGTGCACAAGGAACTCATCAGCAGCAAGTATGCAACGCTGCGCGACTCCCTCTCCATTGGAGGGGGTGCGATCCTGATTTTCCTTGCAGGAAATATGCTCGTGGACGAGTCCGTCTTCTTCACGAGTCTCTGGGGAGTCCCTGCATCTCTGGCAGGTTTGCTCGTCCTCTCCATCGGCACCAATACTCCGGAGCTCATTCTGGCCATTCGCTCCGCCTTGAGTCGACACACGGACATCGCTTTCGGCGATTACCTGGGATCGACTGCCGCCAACACCGTCCTTTTCAGCCTGCTGCCGTTTGCGAACGGCCCGTTCACCTTAGACATTGCTGAATTTACAGCAAGCTTCTTTATCCTCACCATCGGACTTGCCGTCTTCGCCCTCTTCGCGAGGAGCAAGAACTCACTGAGCAGAGGAGAAGGCGCGGCACTGCTCCTGTTCTACATCTGCTTCCTCATCGCTCAGATTGGAGTGAGCTTCTGAGCGGAGAAAGGATGCGGCAAATCAGCGGCGCGGCGGCCCTCTTCTTCCTCCGCCGAATCCCCCCCCGCGATGTGGCGGGCCTCCCGGACCGCTGCGGCGCGGCGGCATGCTGAAGCCTTCGGGCGGCTGCGACATCTGCTTGAGTGAGAGGCGCGTCTTCCCCTCGACGGGATCGTACTCCACCACCATCGCCTTGATCTCGTCGCCGATCTTCAGGACATCCTCCACGTTCTCCGTACGCTGCCACTGGAGCTCGCTGATGTGGATCATGCCGTCCTTGCCGCGGAGGAACTCCACGATCGCGCCGACGCCCGGGATGATGCGCACCACCTTGGCATCATAGGTCTTGCCCACTTCGGGCTTCGCGACGATGCCCTGAATCCACTCTTTGGCCTTCTGCATCGATTCACCGTTGACGGACGTGACGAAGATGAGACCGCTATCCTCGATATCGATCTCCACTCCCAGTTCACCCGTGATCTTCTGGATCGTCTCGCCGCCCTTGCCGATGACGAGGCGGATATCCTCCGGATCAATCTGGATCACCTCAATGCGCGGCGCATGCGGGGAGAGCTCCTTGCGGGGCTCCGCGATCGCAGCCTTCATCACGGCGAGAATCTCCAGTCGCCCTTCACGGCTGCGCGTGATGGCCTCCTCGAAGACGTGATCCGGCAAGCCCTTGATCTTGATGTCCATCTGGATGGCCGTGACACCCTTCTCCGTGCCGCCGACTTTGAAATCCATGTCGCCGCCGAAGTCCTCCTCATCCTGCAGATCGGAGAGGATGACGTACTTGTCCTTGGCTTCATCGGAGATGAGACCGAGTGCGATGCCCGCCACGGGAGCACTGATCGGCACGCCCGCCGCCATGAGGGCGAGGGTGGAGCCGCAAGTCGCCGCCATGGACGAGGACCCGTTCGACTCGAGGATCTCCGTGACCGTGCGGATGGTGTACGGGAAGCCCTCCTCGGGAGGAAGCACGCACTCCAGCGCGCGCTGCGCGAGGTTGCCATGCCCGATCTCGCGGTTGCCCACCATGAGCCGACCGCTCGTCTCCCCGACGGAGAACGGCGGAAAGTTGTAGTGGTGCATGTACCGCTGCTTCCGCTCCCCTTCCATTCCCTCGATGATCTGCTTGTCGCCGGGAGCGCCGAGCGTGCATGTGGTGAGCCCCTGCGTTTCGCCGCGCTGGAAGAGCGCGGAACCGTGGACGAAGTTCGGAAGCGGATCGATCGTGGCAGAAATAGGACGGATCTCCGTGACCTTGCGACTGCTCATGCGCACGCCCTCCTCGAGGATCAAGCGGCGCACCTCGCTCTTGATGATCTTGTCCATGATTTCCGCTGCATGCGCGTAGAGCGCGATGAGCTCCTCTTTGTCGCCGGCCGCGCCAAATTTCTCCTGAAGCTTTTCCGCGGCGCCGTCCATGAAACCGTTGAAGATCGCACGACGGTCGAGCTTCTTGAGAGGATCTTTGATCGCCTTCGTGACTGTCGGGAGCGCCCACTCCTTCAGCAGGGCATAGGCCTCCTTGTGCTCGTACGCCGGCTCCACTGCGAACTTCTTCTTGCCGACTTTCTTCTGGAGATCGACGAAGAACACGGCGATCTTCTGCGCCCACTTCTTGCCGAACTGGATGGCGCGGAGAATCTCCGCTTCCGGCACCTGATTCGCGCCTGCCTCGATCATCACCACGCGCTCGGGCGACGCGGTGACGAACATGTCGAGATTGCTCTTGGTCCGCGCCTCGCGCGAAGGATTGAGGACGAGCTCGCCGCCGATGAGACCGACGCGCACCGTCCCGAGCGGACCATCCGCCGGGCAGTCGGAGAGCGCCACCGCCAGATTCGCGGCATTCGCCGCGGCGATATCATGCTCATGCTCGAAATCATAGGAGAGCACCGTGCAGAAGATCTGAATGTCGTTGCGGATGTGCTTCTCGAACATGGGACGGAGCCCCCGATCCACGACCCTCGCAAGGAGCACGTACTGATCGGCCGGCCGTCCTTCGCGCTTGCGGAAGCGGCTCCCGCCAATGCGCCCTCCGGCGTAGAACTTCTCCTGATACGTCACCTGGAGCGGCAGGAAATCGATGCCCTCGCGGGGCTTCGCGCTCACCGTGCAGTTGCCCATGCACACGGTTCCGCCCATCTGGCAGAGAGCAGAGGCATTCGCCTGCGTGCCGATGAGGCCCGTCGAAAATTTCATCTCCTGATCGCCGAGCATCAGGGTGAATTCCTGCTGCCGTGCGGCAGAGGAAGAAGGAGAGAGGATGGACATACGGGAAAGGGGAAAGAGAAATATTTCTCCTTCCGCGAAGATCAGATCCGCTGTGTGTGTGGATTCACGCGGGAAAGCAGGGAAAATGCGCTCCAGTGTAAACCCAACACAGAGGAGGGAGAGGACCTGCGGAAGGAAAGAGCGAAACCATTGTACGCCTCTTCCGCCAGCCACAATAGAAAAACCCCCTGACATCGCTGCCAGAGGGTGAGAGCCGTGGGTTCCGCATCCTCAGAACGCCTCAATGCTCTCGAAGAGCTCCGCACCGCTCCCCGTCCGTTCCATGCTCTATGATGTAACAACCGAGGAGCTGACGCTCCACCTGCGCATATAGCTCAGGCGTGAGGCGTCCGGACAGAAACGCGAGGACGACTTCGCGTCGTTTCTGTGTCGCCTCAAATGTTTCAGCATTCGCCAACATCGCACACCTCCTTTCAGAGTGGATTATTCAAACAACCATCCTCCCCACTGGGGCCTTTTACTCCCCCGCTCCGCAAGCTTTTGCCTCCGAAGTTTTCCCGCTGCTTTACGCAGTCGCCGGAGCCTCTTCCGCTCGCCGCGAAGCCGCCGAACCTCTTGCCAGTATTTTCCGCCATCGAGACGACACATGATCACGTTCCTTGCCATTGAAGTGAAAGACCACAGCCCGATCCCGCGCATGCGGAACCACCCCGCAAAATGCGGAGCGCGCTGCCGACTTCAAAAAATCCCCAGGGCGCTCCGCACTCACGCGGTCGCCGCCCAGGAATCCGCCGCATCCTCTACGGAAGACACTCCGCGCGGAACCACCCCTGTGGGAACGGGATCGGCTACGGCGATTTCCACCCGTTGCCCGCACAGCTTGAGCGGCGTGCCGGGTGTCCGCGACCCGTCGGCTCCTGTGAGTGCGCCCGCGGGAAAGAAGTACTTGCCCGGGGAGTGCGGCGCGCGCTCCAGCATCGGCGTATCGACATTGCAGGGATTCTCGGACACGCGGTCGGGCGGCCTGCAATTGCCCGAAAACTGCGCATCACAGTCACAGAAGACGATCTTCTCTCCCGGAGCGAGAGATGCGACACGGGAGAGCGCCTGTCGAACGCTCAAGCAAATTCTCTCCAGCGCCTGCTCATCGACCCCAAGCTCCTCGCAGAGAGATCGTACTTCCGCCGCAATCTGCCCGACATGCGCCGTCACCCGCCGCACCTCCCTGCCGGACCGGATCCGGAGAGAGAAGAGCCGCTCTGCCGATGGCGTGGAGGGGAGAGTTTCCATGTACCGTTACAACGGTACATCCCCCTCAGATAAAATGCAAGTAAAAATCAAAACCGCCTACTTCTTCATTTTCCCAAGCTTCTTCAGGAAATGACCGAATCCACCGCCCCCGTACTGCAGCATCCTCGATCCCCGCGTGATCTTGCTGATGGAGAGCTTCAAATCATGAGCGATCTGCCGCTGTGGCTTCCCGGATGCGAGCGCCTGAATGAGCTGCCACCGCTCGGCGATTGCCTCGAGCTCGGCAGGCGTGAGGATATCCTGCAGGAGCAGCTTCGCTTCTTCGACCGTGCGGATACTCGCGAAGAGCTGATGAAGATCCTTCAGGTGTTTTTTTGGGACTGCCATAAGAATCATTCTACCATACTATTTCTTGAGCTTGTGCGCCTCCAAGACCTCCTGATAGGAGTCCGGCTTGTTCATGCGGAGGTAATTGAGGAGCTTCCTGCGCTGCGCCACCTTCCCGAGGAGGCCGCGGCGGGCGGAGAAATCCTTCTTGTGCTCCTGCAGGTGCGACGCGAGAAGATCGATCTCCTTCGTGAGGATGGCGATCTGCACCTGTGTGGAACCGGTGTCTTTCTTGTGAACCTGATGCTTCGTGATGAGTCGCTTTTTGATGGTGCGCTTGAGCATGGATCAGGAGGGAAGCATGAAAAGAATGTGCGCCGGGCCGCTGGAGCTTCATAGAGCTTCCGGCAGCGCGGACAGGGCCCCATTCTATGTATCGGGGAGAGGAAATCAAGTCTTTTCCCGCAAATTCAGCAACGGAGGACGATTTTGGCTCCTTGCAGATGTGGAGGAGCTGTGAGGAAAGAGTGGACAGACGTTCACCCCTCGGCTACGCTCGAGGCAAGCCCTACACTAGGATGCCACTATGGATACTCTTTCCTTCTCTCTCGGCCTGCTCGGCGGAATCATCGCAGGAACCGTCCTCACCTTCCTTGTTCTACGCAAATCTTCCAAGGATGCCGAGTCCGTGGCGGAAACTCTCTCCGCCAAGGTAATGAGCAGGCAGACAGAGCAAATCCTGCAACTCGCCGAGTCCAAGCTCTCCGGGAAGAAGGATGTCATCGACGTGTCCCTGAAGGCGGTACAGAAGGATCTGGACCGGGTGGAGAGTCTCATGCGTGATATCGGCAGCGGCCACGCGAAGATGGACACGCGTCTGGAGAATGCCGCGAAGGTCATCAAAGAACTCACGGAAACGACGGGGGACCTCAAGACTGCACTCGCGGGCAACTCCGAACGCGGGCAGTGGGGGGAACGAATGGCAGAGGACGTGCTTCGTCTCTCGGGCCTCATCGAAGGGATTAACTACATCAAGCAGACCAAGCTGGGATCAGCCGGATCGAAGCCGGACTTCACGTTCCTCCTGCCGAAGAACATGAAGCTGAACATGGATGTGAAATTCCCCTTCAGCAATTACCAGCTCTACGCCGAGGCGAAGACGGAACGCGAGCGCGAGGAGCACAAGAAAGCCTTCCTCAGGGATGTGAAGAACCGCATCAAAGAGGTACAGACGCGCGATTACATCAATCCCGAGGACTCTACCGCGGATTACGTTTTGCTCTTCATCCCGAACGAGCAGATCTACGCCTTCATCAACGAGATCGACCGCTCGCTCATCGATGAAGCATTGAAGGCCAAGACGATTCTCTGTTCGCCCCTCACCCTCTACGCCGTGCTCGCGGTGATCCGCCAGTCCATCGACAACTTCAGCGTGGAGGGAAAATCGCAGGAGATGCTCGCGATCTTCGGAGCCTTCCGGCAGCAGTGGGAGAAGTTCAAGGAGCAAATGGGAACCGTGCAGAGCCGCTTCGAGACCGTCCACAAGGGATTCGAGGAACTCACCTCCACGCGCGAGCGGCAGCTGGACCGTCAGCTCACGAAGATCGAGGAGCTCCGCCTGGAGCGCGGCGGGAAAACTCCGGCGATCGAACAAGCGTTTGAGAATGCAACAAGGAAGAACGCCGCAAGAACAGCGGCATAAAACCGCCGGGTGGCCCCGCGCGCCACGCGAGGGGAGATTACAAAAACAGCCTACAAAAATCCCGGAAACGCGCCGATGTGGCGGCGATAGCGGAGGGGGTCATCGGCGCAGCGCTTTCTTTCGCCCTTTCTTTGCCGCGCTTGGCAAAGAAAGGGCAATCTGTGTTCCGTTGAAGG
>JAQUNQ010000045.1 GCA_028717505.1 Candidatus Peribacteraceae bacterium | reverse complement strand
AAATCGTCTCTTCGCTCGTGGGAGACGTGATCATGCCGATCATCGGCATCCTCCTCAAAGGAGTGGACTTTTCGACGCTCTCCATCGGCATCCTGGGGGCGCAGATCAAGTACGGCACTTTTCTCCAGACCGTCATCGACTTCCTCATCATCGCCCTCGTGATCTTCGTGCTGGTGAAGCAGGCGAATAAGCTCAAGAAGCCTGTGCCAGCCACAGTTCCCAGCACGCCCGAGGATATCCTGCTGCTGCGCGAAATCCGGGATGCGCTCAAACGATAACCGTCTCCGTGGAACCGGGAAAGTGCTATAGTTTCGCCATATGGCATCCACTCCCGAAGAACCGGTCGTCATCGATACCGATCAACTGGATCCAATCATTGATCCGGAGGGCTTCATCCCCCAAGAGGGGGAACAGCAGGCACTCGCGCAGCTCGATCTGGAGAGTCAGCGCCGTTTCCCCAGTGAACACGTCTTGCTCCAAGATACTTTGATTCCAGGAGCAGGAAACATGCATGGAATACGCAGAATTCTGGCGCACAGTCCCGACTTCAAAGAATTTCTGGAGCTCCAACAAACGCTGAAGGCAAAAATAGGAAATCTCGGTCCGAATGTGCGCACACTGTTTTTTGAGCCCATGGGGGAAACATCCCACCTGCAATGACAACGACATCGTGAGCAAGGATCCTACTACCGTTTCCCTGCGTATCGCCACGCCATCTCGAAGATCTGGCGCTGCGTCTCCGCGACTTCCTTGCTCTCGATGATCACCCCGAACATGTTCTGTGCCGATCCAAACGAGCAGATCGCCACCTTGTGATCGTAGACGTTGATCTCGTTCGTGAAGTCGAAGTCTTTGGCCGGAACCAGCCGGATCTCGCGGAGGCGCTTTTTATCTTCGCCATGCACCCTCCGTCCTGCTTCATCATCCGGCGCGATACCCCTCAGACGAATCCCCTGCTTCACGCGTTCGCCGACGTACTCTTCATCGTAGTTCGGCCAATAGGTACGCACGACAGCGGAGTTTGCGAAGTTCAGGAGCTCGCTCTTGGCGGTGAAAGTGTCCTCGTAGACCCGCCGGATGCCTTCCCAGCCTTCGAAGTACCGCACCACCGGCCGTCGATGATCTTTGCCCTGCAGGGAGCGAAGCTCTGGGAGCACGCGCGAGAGCGCATCGGCATTCTTGCGCGCTTCAATGGAGAGCTGCTCCGGCGGAACGGGCAGGTACCACTTGGCACGCGCCTTTTTGGCAACAGTCACGAGTCCGCGCCGCGCCAGTCCCTCGAGGGTGTTGTACGCGGTGATGCGGTTCAGCTTCGCGGCCTTGGCGTACTCCGAAGCCGGAGCGGCACCGAGCTGCAACCCGGAGAGATAGAGCGCCGCTTCCTTCTGATCGAGCCCGACGGAGCGGAGGATGTGCAGGAGATCAGCTGCCATACCACAAGAGTATCAATGTTGTAAGAATAAACAACATATCGCATGGCTTTACAGCTGGGATGCATGCATCCCAGCTGTCGTGCCTCTCGTGATGGAGAAAGACTGGAGCGATGGATGAAGGAAAGAAGAATATGTGGGGCAAGAACGTTCTTGCCCCACATATTCGGGAAAGTCGTAGCGGCGATTCATGAATCACCGCTACGAAAAAACGACTCTTCATTCGGCCAAATCTCTTTTTCCTCTCACGAAGGAAGAAGGACAGCTTCTCCAGAACACACATTTCCCGCACTGCCGGTTCCGCGCCGTGCACACCGCCCGTCCGTGGCTGATGAAGAGGGCATTCATCCTCCCCCACTCCTTCCGGGGAAAGAGCTGCATGAGATCGTGCTCGATCTTCCCTTGCACACGTTGTCGCGTGAGACCGAGTCGGCGGGCCAGCCGCATCACGTGCGTGTCCGTGGCGATGCCTTCGTTCTTGTTGAACGCCCCGTAGAGCACAATGGCTGCCGTCTTCCGCCCCACACCGGGAAGGCGCGTGAGCTCCTCCATGGTCCGCGGAACCCGCCCGCCATGCTCCGCGAGGAGGATGCGACAGAGCTCCTGGATGTGCTTCGCCTTCATGCGAAAGGTGCCGCACGAGTGAATGAGACGCTCGAGTTCAAGCCGGGGAAGACGCACGTAATCCGCGGGCTTTCTCAATTTCCTGAAGAGCGTCTTCGTCACGATATTCACTCTCTTGTCGGTGCACTGCGCGGAGAGGATGGTCGCCACGAGCAGATCAAGCGGCGTCTTCCAGTGCAAGAACGACCGTGGAGGATGGGAGAGCCTCTTCAGAGACGTGAGCACCGCTCGAGGAGTGAGGGAGGACATGACAGAGATATGATACGTGAAACGGCTGGGCAACGTGCAGCGAAGGGGCGTCAAGCAAACTCCTCTGGCTCGAAGAAAACGATACGCTATAGTCGCTGCCCATGTCGCCGTTTCCCACCTTCACCGTCTTCGATACCGAGACCACAGGACTCGATCCGCGCCGCGGCCACCGCATCGTCGAGATCGCCGGCGTGCGTGTGGAGAATGGACGCATCCTGCAGGAGAGTGCCTTCTCGCATTTCGTGAATCCTGAGCGCGAAATCCCGTGGGAAGCCAGGCAAATCCACCGCATCCGCGACGAGGACGTCCTCTCCGCCCCAACCATCGATCAAGTGCTGCCGCAGTTCCTCGCCTTCGCAGAGCACTCCATCCTCATCGCACACAACGCCGAGTTCGATCTTGGCTTCCTCGAGGTGGAGAAGGAGTCCTGCTGGGGATATGTGGAGCTTCCCGAGTGCCTCTGCACCATGAAACTGAGTCAGGCACTCTTCCCGCATGAATTCCGCCATAGCCTCGATGTGGTCGCACAGCGCCTGAAGCTGGAGCTCCCCGCGGAGCGCCACCGCGCACTCCCCGACGTCCTGCTCACGGCACAAGCGCTCCTCAGGATGATGGAGATCGGACAGATCACCTCCCTCGAGAAACTCCGCAGCGCCGCTGCTATCCGCACGCTCTCCGCACGCTAGAACTTATAGGGAAGAAATGTGTTTCCGCGTCTTCCAGCCGATGTTGCGGAGGCGCCGGAGGACAGGCTCGTCCGCCGGAAGCGGCACCTCGACTTTTTGGAACGTCACGCGTCCATGCGCGAAACGCCCGCGGTAGAGGGAGGAGAGGCGGGAATGCTTCTCTCCGGCAAACCGCCGGCCATGCACGCGCTCTCCCGCGGATTTCCGCCCATGCCGCTCCACACGGGATGCCGGCGCGCGCTCCGCCTGCCGGCGCCGCCGGACCAGGAAGGCAGTGAAACTGAGAAATGCGAGAGCGGACCGCCAGCGCCGCCGATCATGCCGGGGGCTCCTCGCGCTACCTCTCCCGAAGATGCGCCGAAGACGGAAGAGTGACTCGAGTGGGCCACGCTCGTGAAGACGCGCAGCCGCGACGCGACGACGGGCACGCTCGATACGTGGAGACCGAAGAAATGTGTCCCATCGTTGCTCCGTCTCCCGAACGAGACGCCGCACATTCTTTCCGATACGCAGAAACATCTTCTGCACGTCCTCGAAAAGAACCTGCGCCCGTTCCCACAGCCACCGAAGGAAGCGCTTGAGGAGGATGAGTGCGCCTTCCAGCAGGGAAGGAAGCTTCATGGCAATTCTCCCGAGCGCGTAGAGGAGGGAGCCGAGAGCGAGGAATGGCGCGATCAGTATGCCCCCCAGAATGAGGAGGAGGGCAGGATTGCCGCCTGTCTTCTGCGATGGCTTGGAAGAATCCTCCGCGTACTCCCACACCATGAACCAGATGATCAGAACGAAGCAGAGGAGAGCGAGGAGTGGATACATAGAGTCTATATATATTATAACATATTATTTTAATTCAGTAAATTTCCCTTCCTACGAGAAAATCAAGAAGTTCCCCCTGCACCTTCTTCCCTCTAAAATAAGACTGCTCCATGGCAGTACTCCCCATCCAGACTGGCACGGATAACCCCCTCCTCCGCAGGAAGACGGCGAAGGCGCCGAAGGTCACGAAAGCTATCCTGAAGCTCCTCAAGGACATGCGCGAAACCTTGAAGAAGGAAGAGGGCGCGGGCCTCGCCGCGCCGCAGGTCGGTCAATCCCTCGCGATCTGCCTCGCATTGATCGACGGCAAAGTTACTGCACTCATCAACCCGGAAATCCTCCGCAGCGGGAAGGATGCGGACACGCAGGAGGAAGGTTGCCTGAGCCTCCCCGGGCTCACCGTGGCGGTGACGCGCCCCACGGATATCACCGTGCGCTACCTCGATGAGAGCGGCAGAGAGCAGGAACGCTGCTTCCGGGATTTCGACGCGCGCGTCGTGCAGCATGAAATGGATCATCTCGTGGGAAGGCTCCTCACGGATTACGTCATGCCGCCCTCCCCGGCATCCCCGGCTGCGAAGTTTGTTCCTCCACTCCCCCCTCCCGCAGCTTCGTGAGTGCGGCAAGGAAAATGAACTACTCAATGTGCTTGCGCGGTCTTCGTTTTGGCGCACCGAAGGGCGCATCCATGATTTTCCGTAGTCGCGCACCCAGCGCACATCTCGCCCGGTTGAGTCGTGAACGCACGGTCCCAACCGGGATATTCAATGCAGCCGCAATGGCCAGGTAATTGCAGCCAGCCATGCGCATCTCAATGACCGCACGATGTTCCTCACTCAAGCGCGCAATTTCCCGCGCGCACACCTCCTCAATATCCTTCTGCCTCAGCGTAACGAGAGGATCCTCGCAGGAATCATCTGGAAGATGCCCGTAGTCGATGAGACTCTGCTCATCCTTCTTCTTCCTGAGAAAACTAGCTGCATTGTTCCACACCACCCGATAGAACCACGTCGTGAATTGCGCCTCGTAGCGGATGTGCCGCGCCGCACTCAGGAGCGTACGCCAGGAATCCTGCACCACATCCTCCGCAGCGTGATAGTTCCCAACTATGCGATATGCAAGCGCATGGTATTTCCCCTGATGTCTCTCCACCAGGATGGTGACGCAGCGCTCGGCGCTCTCTCCTCCTGCGCAGTACCCGCGAACGAGGTCATTATCGTCCAGTTCTCGCAGGGCATCGTCCGTCAAAGGCAAATCTGCCGAGAGAGAAGTCCCTCCCCAACCTGAGCGCTTGGGACGATGCTGCTTCATCTGCTTTCTCTCCGGCAGCGGGAGGCGCTGACTGCGCACCTGCAACCCACCGAGTAAACCCTCGGCGGCACCCGGACCGGTTTTGTACCCAAGAGACATGGCGCCAGATCATCAAGAAGGAGACAGGGGAAGTCAATGATTTTGCCACGCATATTTGGACCGGAGCACGTGGGGGAGCTATCCTCTCCCCGTGCCGCAGATGGAAGCCATCATCGGGCTCGAAGTCCACGCGCAGATGAATACGAAGACGAAAATGTTCTGCGGATGCGACAATGATGCCTTTGGTAAGCCGCCGAATGTGACTGTCTGTCCCATCTGCATGGGGCACCCGGGTACGCTCCCCGTGCCGAACAAGGAGGCGGTTGCAAAAGCAGTGAAAGCCGCACTCGCCATCCGCTGCACCATCGCCCCTGCCTGCCACTTCGACCGCAAGCACTACTTCTATCCGGATCTTCCCGCGGGATTCCAGATCTCGCAGTACGACTTCCCGCTCGCGAAGGGCGGGCTCGTGGAGTACGACATCACCGATGCCTCGGGGAAGCCCGTCGCGGAGCGGCAGTGCCGCATCACGCGGCTCCACATGGAGAATGATGCCGGGAAGCTGACCCACCGCGGCGATCGCACGCTCTGCGACTACAACCGCGCCGGCACGCCGCTCATGGAGATCGTCACGGAGCCGGACCTCCGCTCCGCCGAGGATGCCGTGGCCTTCGCGCAGGAGCTCCGGCGCATCCTCATCGCCGTCGGCGCGAGCGACGCGGACATGTTCAAGGGCATGATGCGCTTCGACGCGTCGATCTCACTCCGGGAGAAAGGAACGACCAAGCTGAATCCGCGGAGCGAGATCAAGAACCTGAACTCTTTCAAGGCACTGGAGAAGGCCCTGCAGTACGAGGAGAAGAGGCTCGCGAAGCTCTGGGAGAAGGAGGGCGGGCCACTGAAGAACGACATCACCGTGGGCTGGCTCGACGAGGAGGAGAAGACCCGCATGCTCCGCGACAAGGAGACTGCGGATGACTACCGCTACTTCCCGGAGCCGGACATCCCCCCGCTGCAGTTTGACGCGAAGGAGATTGAGGCAGTCCGCAAGGCGCTGCCGCCGCTCCCGCGGGAGGAGAAGAAGAAACTCGCCTCATTGGGCCTGACCGAAGCCGAGGCATTGCAGCTCAACGATGATCCGGAACTGATGCAGCGCTTCTCCGCCGTCTACCAGAAGACCAAGGACGCCAAGCGCGCTTCCTCCATCGTGATCACACAGCTCAAGGGCTTCCTCGGCGCACAGGGAAAGCAGGTGAGCGATGGCCCGGGCGTCCCGGACCTCCTGAAGCTTGTCGAGGTCATCGACTCCGGAAGCATCTCGGCCAATGCTGGAAAGGAAGTGCTCGAGTCGATGGTGGAAACAGGAAAAGCACCAGACACCATCATTGCGGAGAAAGGCATGAAGCAAATCTCGGATGACTCCGCCATCGAGGCGCTGGTGGACAAGGCCATCGCCGCGAATCCCCAAGCCATTGAATCATTCAGGAAAGGCAAGTCCGCCGCCCTCGGAGCGATTGTCGGATGGGTGATGAAGGAATCCAGAGGGCAGGCAAACCCTGCGAAAGTGAATGAATTCTTGATGAAAAAAATCAAATAACCGCGCGAAACATTGGGTCTCGCGGGTCCCAATGTTGGAGCGCCACCTTTAAGGGAAGGGTGAGCCCGCGAGAGGGACACCGTAGGTGGCCCTTTCGCGATTACACTTTCTTCATATATGCACCAGTCTCCGTATTCACCTTGATGCGATCCCCCTCCGCGATGAACAGCGGCACATTGACCGTGAGTCCGCTCTCCAACTTCGCCGGTTTGGTACCGCCCGTGGCGGTGTCCCCGCGCACGCCGGGCATGGTCTCCACCACCTTCAGATCCACCGTGGAGGGCAGCTGAACCCCGATCGGCTTCTCGCCGAACATGAGCGCATCCACTTCCCCGCCTTCCACGAGGTACTGCACGGCATCCCCCAGCATCTCCGTGGTGAGCGGGAACTGGTCATAACTCTGCGCATCCATGAAGGTATAGCTCGTGCCGTCGTTGTAGAGGTACTGCACGCGCCGGTAGCCCACATCCGCGGGTTCCACCTGCTCGCTCCCCTGGAAATTCCTCGCCACCACGGCCCCCGTGAGGAGGTTCTTCAATTTGCACTGCATATTCGCTTTGCTCTGGCTCTTCCTGCCAAATTGCGAGGAGACGATGAGATAGGGAATCCCATCCAGTTGAACAGCACGGCCAGGTTTGAGCTCGGTAATCTCGTACATAGACGCTGCAGTGTGGCTGAACGGGCAAGCAGGCGTCAAGAAAACGCAGGAAGAAAAATATAAGCTATAAGCAATCTGCTTCATGCTTAGAACTCAAAGCTTATAGCCCATAGCTCACAGCAATATCTATCGCTCCGCCGCCTTCTGCCACTGCAGCCTGATCATTTCCTGCTGCACGCGCTCCGGGAAATTCTCGGGGCCCTCGGGAAGCACGAAGTACAGGCGCCGGAGGATGCGCCCCTGATCGGGAAGTCCCTGCAGCGCTGCAAGCTCCCGCAGGAATTGATTGATGCGCGGCTGCTGCAGGTGGTAGACGAAGATGCGCTCCTTGATCCCCGCGACGATCCCCATAACATCCGACTCGCTGAGAGTCGGGGGACCAGACTCTTCAGACGGCAAGTAGGCAGATACCGCCGTCAGCAGCGTGGGGTCGAGATCGGCAGTCTTTCCCTCTACAGATTGCTCTGCGAGCGTCGTCGCGAGTTCCCCGAGAGCGGCCATCGTCTCCTTACGCACGGCAGGACTCAGGGTAGACCCCGACTCGCTGAGCAGCGCCAGCTGCGGCTGGAGCTCCTCCCATGTCTGCTGGAGACCGCTCACCTTCCCCTCCTCCACTGCCTGCGTGAGAGCGGCGAGCGTATCGAGGAGGAGACCTCCCTGCACATCGCCCTCCGGCACCACATCGTTGGAGAGTGTCGTACTCGTCTCCAAGACAACTTTCTTGAGTGCATAACCTGCATCACCCGGCAACGCCGCAGAAATCTCCGCCGTGGTCTCTACCACCGCCTGTTGCAGGAGGAATTGGGCGAGTGTCCCGTCGCCGGAACCCGTCGCCAGAGCGATGAGCGTGGTGCGATACTCCTCGAGCGACACCGAAACGGCGTCGGTTTCCCCTTCTTTGATGAGTGCTGCGGCTTCCGTGAGGCGCTGGTCCGCGTACTGGAGCTTCTTCTGGATGCGTGCCTCCTCGCCGAACGTGAGGAAGACATCCATCGCCTCCGCCGCACGTTTTACAGGATAGAGCGTGGACGTGGGGAGGATCCCCGCACGAGCCGCCAGCTTCTCCTGCTGCAGCTGGGCAATCTCCTGGCGGTGCACGGCGTCACGCCCGAGGTTGTCCTCCACCCACTCCTCCCCGAAGCGTGCTTCGGGGATCTTCTTCGTCATGAGTACGCTGTTCTCCCTGAGCTGCATCCGCTCTCCTGAGACAAGCACTGCCTCTTCATCACCACGCGCCACCCGCGCCCGCCGGTCGAAGACTTCCACTGTGACCGTCTCCTCATCCGAGGAAATGGAGACGCTCCCCTCATTCACTGTCACGGAATCATCACTCGTCGAGACAGTGATGCCGCGGAGATGGGAAGGCACGAGCCCCTGCACCCAGAGACGACCAAGGAAGAGCTTGAGCGTCGGCACGAGCTCGGATGCGGGCTCGAGGCGATCGGACGCATCGAGAAGCTGCACGATTGTATTGGCATCCAGTCGCACCACGCCGTCATCCCCGAGGATGATGCTTGCCTGCCCGTCGAGGGTCTTGATGCGCATCCCCGCCTCCAACTTGAGCTCCTCCGTGAGCGGCTGCCAGAGATTCTCCATGAGGACGTAAACTTCCCCCTGCGTCGGCGCGAGCGTCACCTGCATCTCCGCCC
>JAQUNQ010000044.1 GCA_028717505.1 Candidatus Peribacteraceae bacterium | reverse complement strand
ATCCCATGCTCTTGAAGCGGATCTCGTCCCCGAACATCTGCTCCTCGTAGGCGTACTCATGAATGCCATAGGCAGTCTGCTCTCCCTGATGATAGAGGCGCAGGAAGCGGCCGCTCGGGCCAAAGGTGATGTGGTCTCCTTTGATGTGCCGCGATTGCACCACCCACTGCCGCGCGGGAGTCGTGGCGTTGTAGCAACGTCCGATGTAACAGACGTGCGAGCGTCGTCCCGTAACGATGGGAAAGCTGATGTAGCGACCATCCGGGTGAATGAGAAATCCCGTATTTTCCTTCGTGTCAGCGACGAGGTGGTCCCCCTGTTCCACCGCCCATTCCTGGAGGGAAATCTGGTGGGGGACCGGTTGGACCGGAACCGAGAGAAAGGCCGATGCGCTGAGCAGGATGCCCAACGTGGAAGCGCTTATGAGAGCCAAAGTAAGATATTTTGACAGTGTAATTATCTATGTCAATTTATTAAATAGGCTCATTGTTCAGGAAAGGAAGCTTCCGACGAAGGCATGATCAACTTTTGTATACAATGTCACCCTCTCCCTTCGCAGCAAGGCCAAAGCGTTGAAGTGCGTTTCGTTCTGCATACACTGGATAAATGAGTGCGCTCACGCACACACCGGTCCTTCTCAATTCGGTTCTCTCTCTCAGTGATCCGCAGCCCGGCGAGATTGTCCTCGATGTGACGCTGGGACTGGGCGGACATGCCGCCGCTTTTCTGGAGCGTATCGGGCGGGACGGGAGGTTCATCGGCCTCGATGCCGACGCGGAGAATCTCCGCAGCGCGGAGGAGCGCCTCGCGCACTTCTCTTGCCAAAAGGAGTTCCACCATGGGAATTTCCGCGAGCTTCCCGCGCTCCAGCTCCCCCAGGTGGATGTCCTCTTCGCGGATCTGGGCTTGAGCTCGCCGCACGTGGATGATCCCAAGCGTGGCTTCACCTTCCGCGAGGAGGTCCCCCTCGATCTGCGCTACGACCGCACCAGCGGGCAGACGGCTGCCGCATGGCTCGCTCGTGCTTCGGAGGCAGACATCGTCCGTGTCCTCCGCGAGTATGGCGAAGTACGGGGAGCCCGTCGCATTGCAGTTTGCATGGCAACGGGGGAAGTGCGAACGACATTCGACCTCAAGCGCTGTGTCGAAGCCGCTTGCGGGTGGCGTGCCCCGTCGGTGCTGCCGCAGGTCTTCCAGGCGCTCCGCATCGCGATTAATGATGAGCTCCATGCCCTCGAAGTTCTCCTGCAGGCTGGACCGGAGCTCCTCCGCGAAGGCGGGCGCATGGTGGTCCTCTCTTACCACTCGCTCGAGGATCGCCTCGTCAAGCAGGCCTTCCGGAGCCTCTCCCTTCCGGAGAAGGATACGGAGACGGGCGCGGTGAGCGTGCCTGCGCGCTTCGCACTCCTCACCCGGAAGCCGCTCGCACCTGAGCCCGATGAAGTGAGAGAGAATCCCCGCGCGCGGAGTGCTCACCTCCGTGCCCTTCGAAGAGTTGCTTCCATATCCCCTCACTGATCTTCTCTGCTACACTCCCCAGAGTCACGTGCCCGAACTGTCCTCGTCCTCACAGGTTCTCCCCAGCCGGTCCTCCCTCGGAAGACTGGTGAACCAGAGCACCATCCTGCTCATGGTGTCCATTGGCTCGCTCATCCTGCTCCTCGCGTTGCTCATCCTCTTCCATCAAAATGCCAATGCGACGAAGGGGTACATGCTGCGTACGCTGGAGCGCGAGCGCTCGCGGCTCCTCCTCGAGCAGGAGGTCCTGAATATGCAGGTGGCGGAGGCGCAGGCCCTGAAGAATCTGGAGGAAGATAAGATCGTGCAGGCGATGCTTCCGGCCAGAAAACCCATCTATACGCAACAGGACACGACAGTGGCAGTGATGCCACGGCAATAGGCTTGATTACAGCGACATAAAAATAATTCTCTGCAAGGACCGGAGGACTCCCCGAGAATGAGAAAATGTGATAGAATACCCGGATATGCACACAAAAACAGTCAGCAGTGTCGCGTATGCGGGGATTCTCAGTGTCTTCCTCCTCGTGACCGCCGTCTGGACCCACAGTCTCGCGCAGCAGACGTCGGACTGCGTCGGCAAACCCTATGGCTATCCCGGTTGCCCCACGCGTTCCTCCGCCTCATCGAATACCAGTTCTGTCAGCTTGAAGTGCGGGAATGCCATTCTGGATGCGGACGAAGAGTGCGATCAGGGACGCTTCAACGGCATCAGCGACTGTACGGAGAGCTGCCATTCGCTCTACTGCGGGGATGGCATCGTCTCCGCGGTGACGGGAGAGGAGTGTGAACCGCCGGCGGAGGAGGTGTACGTGCTCGATGAGGAGGGCAATCTCTCGACGGAACTCCGGTTTCAGGTGGGAACGTGTGGGCGGGTCTGCTCCCCGCCGCAGTGCGATCTGAAAAATGTCTGTACGGGAGGATGTCAGTGGAAGTTCCTCGAGGCATGCAAGAACGGGGTGGCTTCGCCGCCCTCCGTGATCGAGACGGTCCCCCAGTCGCTCCTCACGACGGATCTCGTTGAAACGGATGCGGGGAGCGGCTCTCAAGCTTCTGCCGTTTCCTCTGTGCCCGCGTCGGAAGGTGCGGCGATCCATGAGGCGGCATCGGCGCTCTGTGGGGATGGGAAGGTGGAGGGGGCCGAGGAGTGCGATGACGGGAACCGCGATACCATGGATGATTGCACGAATCTCTGCACGCTCCCAAGGTGCGGGGATGCTATTCTTCAGGTGGGGGAGGAGTGCGATGACGGGAATCGGAACACGGAGGATCTCTGCCCGAATGATTGCAAAGTGGCGGTGTGCGGCGATGGGGTGAAGGAGGGGATGGAGGAGTGCGATGACGGGAACAGGAACAATGACGATGAGTGCCCGAACGACTGCAAACCGGCCCTATGCGGCGATGGTATTCGGGAGGGCACCGAGCAGTGTGATGACGGGAATTCAAACGACCGCGACCTGTGCCCGAATAACTGCCGCGCTTCTCTCTGCGGGAACGGCATTCGCGAGGGGATGGAGGAGTGCGACGATGGGAATCAGAACGATTACGACAACTGCCCAAGTGATTGCAGGCTGGCCGTGTGCGGTGATGGAGTGCGGGAGGGCTCCGAGCAGTGTGACGATGGCAACCGTGTCGATACGGATGGTTGCTCGAATGACTGCGTGCTCACGCGGTGCGGGGACGGGGATCTGCAGAGCGGGGAGGAGTGCGACGATGGGAACCAGAACAACACCGACGATTGCACGAATGCATGCCGGAAGGCTGTCTGCTCCGACGGATTTGTGCAGGTGGGGGAGGAGTGCGATGACGGGAACAGGATCAATACGGATTCCTGCTCGAACATCTGTCGTCTCGCCGCGTGCGGCGATGGCACCGAACAGGCGGGGGAGGAGTGCGATGACGGGAACAGGATCAATACGGATGCCTGCCCCAATGACTGCCTGCTCCCACGCTGTGGGGATGCCATTCGGGAAGGAATGGAGCAGTGCGATGACGGCAATGCCGTCAACGACGACGCCTGTCCGAATACCTGTCGTCTCCCTGTCTGTGGGAATGGTGTGCGGGAGGGGGCGGAACAGTGTGATGATGGCAACACTTCATCGGGAGATGGTTGTAACGCCGAATGTGTTCTGGAGCAGTGCGGGAATGGTGTCGTGGATCCCGGGGAGGAGTGCGACAACGGCGATCGCAATGCGGATACGCGGCCGAACGCCTGCCGCGCGAGCTGCCGCAGCGCTTCCTGTGGAGACAACGTGGTGGACCGCGGCGAGGAGTGCGATGGCGGCTCTTTCTGCACGCAGGACTGCAAGCGCCTGAGTTTCATGAGCATGCACTCAAAGGAAGCAGGGATGACCGCAGCGGGCGGTCTCATCGTGCTGTCCATCGCCGGCTTCCTCCTCCGGAAGTTGCTGCGCAAAGGGCTCAGGAAGTCCGCAGAGACGATCGCGAAGTCCATCTCCATCGACGATGTGCCACTCGATGAGCTGGAGATGCCGTGGCACAAGTGGAACGGATGAACATGAGGGGCAAACCTGCGGTTTTCCCCTCATGGGCACCCCTTTCCCTTTAGTGGTATGGCTCCAGCGCGGGACCCACGCCCGTTCGACAGGCTCAGGGCGGCCTGAGCGTAGTCGAAGGCCGAGACCCGCGCTTCGCCACTTTTTCAATAAACAGAGAACACGAGGAAACCGACCGAAGGTCCCCGTGGGACAAGGTTTCCTTTCACGAGATATCCCGCATTTGAACCGTGCTCACGGGAGCATCTTTCGCCTGTGTGTCGGAGAGGAGAATGGCACGCATACCGGGATCGACGAGTCCCGCCTTCTTCGCTGCCTCCATGCCGGCATGCACTGTTCCCTCCGGTGAGGAGAAGGGGGTCAGGAGCGGGAAAACACCGTAGAAGAGGGCAAGCTTACGCCGGGTGCGCTCATGGGGGGTACAGGCGATGACGGGGATGGTGGGGCGGAAGCGCGTGACATCGCGCGCCGTGCGCCCCGTCTTCGTGAAGGCGAAGATGACATCGGCATGGGTTGATTGGGCGAGGGTCACGGCCGCTTCGGCACGCGCCTCATAGTCGTTGTGCACGGCTCCCTCGGAGCGACGCTTCAGGCGTGCCTCGCGTGCCTCGGTCTGCCGGAGGATGCGATCCATCGTCTCGACACACTTCACAGGGTAGCGGCCGTTCGCCGTCTCTCCCGAGAGCATGGTCGCGTCGGCGCGTGTCGCGGCGGCGTGGGAGATATCGGTGGCTTCCGCGCGCGTGGGGAGGGGATTCACAATCATGCTCTCCAGCATCTGCGTGGCGACAATGACGGGTTTGCCCGTATCGCGGCAGCGCGCGACGATTTCATCCTGGAAGGCAGGGAGTTCCTCAATGGGGATCTCCGTGCCCAGATCCCCGCGTGCGACCATGATGCCGTCCGATACCTCAATGATCTCCCCGAGGTTCTCCGCGACGGCCCGACGCGTCTCGATCTTCGTGATGATCTGCACGTCGCTCTTCCGCTCGTTGAGGAAGCGCCGGAGCGCCTTCACTTCCTCGGCGTTGCGAATGAAGGAGAGTGCGATGAAATCGATACCCTGCGTGATGCCGAAGGCGATGTCATCCCAGTCCTTCTCGGTGATGGAGGGGAGATCGACGTCCGCGCCCGGCAGGTTGATGTGGCGGCGCGAGCCGATGGCCCCGCTGTCGAGTGCCTTCGCCACCACTGCGCCGTTTTCCTCGATGGAAATGAGCTCGAAGGAGAGCTGTCCGTTGTCGACGAGGATCTGCTCGGTTCCGCGCACGTCCTTTGCAAAGCCTTTGTAATTCACCTCGATGACAGGCCGCTTTTCTCCGGGAAGGGGGACAGAAGAGAAGACGACGGTCTGCCCCTCCTTGATGGGGATGGAGGTCTGCACGGTGCCCGTCCGGATCGCGGAGCCGCGCGTGTCTATGATGATCGGGATACAGGAGCCGTCTCCGCAGAGTTTCTGTAGAAGATCGATGAAGTGGGTGTGGTCCTCGTGAGATCCGTGCGAGAGGTTGATCCGCGCGACATTCATTCCCGCTTTGAGGAGCGCACGTACCTGCTCCTCACTCTGGCTCGTCGGCCCAAGGGAGCAGATGATCTTCGTGAGGCGCGGACGCGCGGGGGAGAGGGGATTCATCAGTTCTGCGTATTATGAGAATTCGCTTCGACGGTCATCATAGGGGATGGTAGGCAAATACTCAAAAAAACCTCCCGCGTGCGGGAGGTTTTGAAGCGAGTGGAGAATCCGTTCAATAGTAGTACATGTAGTCGTCGTAGTACCGATTGTTGTAACGGCGCGTCGAGGAGCGGTCGTAGTACTGGTTGTAGTAGTAATCCCCGCGGTAATTCTCGTAGTAGTACGGGTAGCGGTAGTAGGGATTGCTGTAGCTGCGATTCTGGTAGGAGCAGCCATCATAATTATAATCGCCGTAGGAGGAGCGGCCGTCGCAGCGAGAATCGCGGTAACCGCGCTGGTAGTAACTGGGTCTGCGGTAGGAATCGCAGGTGTAGTCGATGCAGTTGCCGTTTGGATCGTTGTAGAGGCAGGTGCAGTCGAAGCTGTAATTGGAGGCCCCTGCCTTCCCGGGAAGGAGGACGAGGAGCGGGAGGATCGTGCCGATGGCGAGGAGGAGCTTCTTCATAAGGGGGCGTAGCTTAGTGGGGGAATCCGAAGCGTCAAGTTTGAATAGTAGACATTATTTAGAAAATATTTTAATAAGAAAGATTTTGTGGATTACGCAATGAAAGCTCATATTCCGCCAGAGCGATATCCAATTCCAGTAATTCGGCATCCTGCTTCTGCTGCAGGCGGCGAATGCGCAGCCCGTGGAGCTTCTTATTGATGCTGCGGAGTTTCTTCGTGTCGGCGAGTCGGTTCTCCTCTGCCTGAATCTGGTCCTCCGGCGCCTTCTGGAGCTTGAAGATCTTGATTTGTGATTGGGAAAATTCCTCCCGGTAGGAGAGGGTGAGATCGATATTCTCCGCAGCAAAATCTTCAGCATTTTTCTGATTCCCGTAGAAATTCTTGATGGATTGCTTGTTCTGATCGATCTGATTTTTGTAGGAATCGAGGTTCTGCTTGATCATCCTCTCCTGTTCCTGCTGCATGCACTTCATGAAGGCGGCTTTCCCTTTGCTGGTCTGGTCCTGCAAGTCCGCGCAGTTCTTCTGGGCGGCGATGGCGGAGCTCGTGAACAGGGTGAGGAAGAGGAGGCCGATGAGGACGATTGTTGGCTTGCGCAAAGGAGGAACCTTTTACCATCCGTCGAAAGGAGAGAAAAGCAAGGGATACTGACTAATAGTTAATGTTGTGTTCTTATTACCTTTCTTAGGGGGTCTTTCCTTTGCGGAAGAGCTCTTCCATGTGACTGATCTGCGTGCGTGCCTGCTCCCGGAGGTGTGTGAGCATCTCGTACTTCTCCGTGATGCGGGGCGTGAAGTGGATGCGGATCTCCGTATCCTGCGCCTCGAGGATGATGCTCCCGTATCCGAGGATATTCTGGATGATGCCGTGCTGACGCTTGTTGATATCCTGCAGGACCCAGAGGTCCGTGCTCTGGTGGTCATCCACGGTGAGGAGCGTCTTCTTGATGCGATGAATCCTCTTGTCCGTCACGACGATGATATAGAGGAGGTAGTGATAGAACCGGATGAGGAACTCAAAATGAGAGAGGAGGAAGAATGCCGTGAGGATGAGGAGGATCGTGCGGCGTGTCAGGGTTTCGTTGAATTGCGTCGCGACAAGCATGGTGACCATGATGGCTGCGATGATGAGGTTCCAAGCCACCAACTTGCAGAAGGGCCAGAAGAGGCGGATCCAATGCTGGTGGAAGTAGAACTGGAAGGCTTCATCTTTATCCTTGCACTGGAAGCCAAAATTGGCCTGTGGAGAGGAGGTTACGACCATAGAGTGAGGTGGCCGATGATGACGACGGCACAGAGAAAGACAGTGTGCAGGAGGGCGATGATCCACATTCTCCCAATCGTGAAGAAGTGAAAAATGTTCCTATCCGGTTCGGTCGGGAGACAGATTTGCACAAGCTTCCTCCGGAAGATCACCCATAAAAGAGACTCGAACACGAGGATGAAAAGGGTCCAGCTGATGAGGGAAATGAGGAGAGGGGGCATGGCAATCCGGCATCCTAGCACGTTCGGATCTTGCTGTCAGTTTTTCTGAGCCGGTTCACGAAACGACAAAATGAAGAAGAGTGCCGAAGGCAAGCTCCGCTTGCCTGCCATTCAGGCCCTGAGGCCTTCAGGCCCGAATGGGGAAGCACACCTTGAAGGGAAAGAGAGCTCGTGGGAGGAAACCGATAAGGTTTCCTTCCACGTTCCTTGCTTGGTACCCCCGGCAGGACTCGAACCTGCGGCCAATAGGTTAGAAACCTACTGCTCTATCCAACTGAGCTACGGGGGCACGTATTGTGGAAATTATACCAGAGAATTCCTCTTCCTTCAGCCCGTGTCGTCCCGCTACAATACCTCCTCGATGAAGTACAAGAGAATCATGTTGAAGATCTCCGGCGAGGCCTTGGCCGGTGATCGTGGTTTTGGCGTGAGCCACACCATGCTCCAGAAGGTCGCGAAGCGCATCAAGGAGGTGGCGGACAGGAAGGTGCAGGTGGCCATCGTCATTGGCGGTGGGAACATCTGGCGCTACCGGGACACGAGGGACAGCGGCATTGAGCGGACGGCGAGTGACGCCATCGGCATGCTGGCGACGATCATGAACAGCGTGGCCCTCCAGTCCGCACTCGAATCCCTCGGATGCTATACGCGCGTCTGCTCCTCCATTGATATCCCGCAGCTGGCCGAGCCGTTTATCCGGCGTCGCGCCGTCCGCCATCTGGAGAAGGGGCGGATCATCATCTGCGCTGGGGGAACCGGGAATCCCTACTTCACGACGGACTCTGCCGCGGCGCTCCGCGCCCTCGAGCTCAATTGTGATGTCCTCCTGAAGGCGACGAATGTGAATGGCGTCTATGACAAGGATCCGAAGAAGTCACGGAACGCGAAACTCTTCGAGGAGCTCACCTATCAGGAGGCGATCGAGCGGCACCTCGACGTGATGGATCAGGCAGCATTCAGTCTCTGTGCGGACCAGAATCTCCCCATTCGCGTCTTCAACTTCGGGAAGGAGGGCAACTTGCTCAAGGCGGCGCTGGGTGAGAAGATCGGCACGCTCGTCCATCGCTAATCTTTCTTCCCTTTTCTCTATGTTGCATCCCCGACTTGTTGCCTTTGCTGCGGAAACGGACAAGGTTATCAAGTTCCTGCAGGCGGAGTACGGCAAGCTCCAGACCGGGCGCGCCAACGTCTCGCTCGTGGAGCACCTCGAAGTGGAAGCCTACGGCCAGCGGCAGCAGCTCCGATCGGTCGCCGGGATTTCCGTGCAGGATGCGCGGACCATCGTCATTCAGCCGTGGGACAAGTCCGTCATGACGAATGTCGAGAAGGCGCTGCAGATCGCGAGCCTCGGCTGCAATCCCGTGAATGACGGTCATGCGATCCGCCTGACTCTTCCCCCGATGAACGAGGA
>JAQUNQ010000043.1 GCA_028717505.1 Candidatus Peribacteraceae bacterium | reverse complement strand
GCACGTCCCGCTCTCCGAGAAGGCGCAGCTCGAGGCGCGCACGCTCATGGCCGCGCACACGAACCTGCTCAAACCCTCCGCGGGCGAGCCGGTCATCAACCCGGCGCAGGACATGGTCCTCGGCTGCTACTTCCTCACGCAGGTGCACGGCGGCCGCAAAGGGGAGGGGATGATCTTCTCTCATCCCGAGGAGTCTTTCCTCGCGCACGATCACGGGATCGTGAACTTGCAGGCGAAGATCAAGGTGCGCTACAGCCATCCCGGCGGAAAGACGGAGATCATCGAGACGTCCGTGGGGCGTCTGCGCTTCCAGGAGATTGTCCCCGAGGCACTGGGACTCGTGAACCGCACGCTCCGCAAGAAGGATCTGAGCAACCTCATCGGGAAGGCCCTCGACCTCCTTGGTGAGGACGAGACGGTGCGCTTCGCCGACCGCATCAAGGACATCGGCTTCGCGTACGCCACGCTCTCGGGCATCTCCGTGTCGGCGGCGGACATTCTCACGCCCCCTGATCGCGACGAGATTCTCAAGAAGGCGAACGAGCACGTCCGGATGATCAATGAGGCCTACCTCAAGGGACTCATGACGGAGGATGAGCGCTACATCCATGCCATCACCGTCTGGTCCGAGACGAAGAACGACGTTTCCGCCAAGATGATCGAGGGGTTCCTCGCCCAGGAGGAGAACAACATCACCTACGTTATCGACTCCGGCGCCCGCGGCAACTGGGGGCAGGTGGCGCAGCTCGCCGGCATGAAGGGGCTCGTGGCGAATCCGTCGGGACGCACCATCGAGCTCCCCATCCAGTCGAATCTCAAGGACGGCTTCTCCGTGCTCGAGTACTTCATCGCCACGCACGGAGGACGCAAGGGGAAGTCCGATACGGCCCTGAAGACGGCCGAAGCCGGTTACCTCACGCGCCGCCTCGTCGATGCCGTGCAGGACATCCTCATTTCCGAGGAGGACTGCGGCTCGACGGATGTGCACAACGTCTCGCGCAAGGAGTCCGAGGAGATCGGCGAGAAGTTTGAGAGCCGCATCTTCGGCCGCACGCTCGCGGCGGATATCGAGGTGAACGGGGAGGTCGTTGCGAAGCGCGATGAGGAGATCGATCCCAAATTGCTGGCTCTGATTCAGGAGCGCAAGGTGCCTGCCGTTCCGGTCCGCTCCGTCATGACGTGCAAGACGCGGCGCGGCATCTGCCGGAAGTGCTACGGGCGCGACCTTGGCGACAACCGCACCGTCCAGATCGGCACGCCGGTCGGGATCATTGCGGCGCAGTCCATCGGCGAGCCGGGCACGCAGCTCACCATGCGCACCTTCCACATGGGAGGCGTCGCGGAGGGGTCCGACATCACGCAGGGTCTCACCCGCGTGGAGGAGCTCTTTGAAGCACGGAGCCCGCGCACCCCGGCCATGCTCTTCGACATCGCGGGACAGGTGAAAGTGACTCATCAGGGCGGCAAGACGCACGTGCACGTCTTCGCGCAGGAGCGCGGGGAGGATGTCTACCGTCTGCCGGCTGGTTTCCAGGTGGTCGTGAAACAGGGGCAGTCGGTTCGCGAGCGCGAGGTGATCGCGAAGTCTGCGATGGATCGCTCGACCCTGAAGGCGACAGTCGCCGGCAAGATCACCGAGGTGGGGGATCGCGAGATCCGCATCCGCCACGCGGAGATTCAGGAGCGCACGTATGAGTTCGGTCCCCGCGAGTCGCTCTGCGTGAAGACGGGGGATATGGTGGCGGTGGGAGATCCGATTCACATCGGGCACTTCAACCTGCACGAACTCCTCGCGAAGAAGGGTCCCTATGCGGTGCAGAAATACATCGTGCAGGAGGTGCAGAAGATCTACGCCTCGCAGGGGCAGACCATCAATGACAAGCACCTGGAGATCATCGTGCGCAAGATGTTCTCGAAGGTCCGCATCATCGATGCCGGGAATACGAACCTGCTCCCGGGTGACACGGTGGACATCGGCGAAGTGGATAGCGAGAACGAGCGCGTCCGCGTGGAAATGAAAGGAAAAGGGAAATCCGCGACGTACGAGATACTGCTCCTCGGGATCACCCGCGCGGCGCTGGCGACGGATTCCTGGCTGGCCGGCGCTTCATTCCAGGAGACCATCCGCGTCCTCGTGGAAGCGGCCACCACCCGCAGGATCGACAACCTGCAGGATCTGAAGGCGAACGTCATCATCGGTCGTCTCATCCCCACCGGCGAGGTGTACCGCAACCGCTACCTCTCGGAAAAACAGGAACGAGAGGGGCAGAACGCCTGAGTTTTTCTTTACTTCTCCCTTCGCCCGACGTACCCTCGTCCGGCTTCGCGGCTCGTAATGCCCGCCATTCGCTTCCCCGGTTCATGCCCACCATTAATCAGTTGATCCGCCGGCCCCGCTCCTCGAAGGCGCGCAAGTCCAAGGCGCCGGCGCTCCAGTACACGTGGAATGCGCTGAAGATGCGGGCAGTACCGCTCTTCAAGGGGTCCCCCTTCAAGCGTGGGGTATGTGTGAAGGTGACGACGATGACGCCGAAGAAGCCGAACTCCGCTCTGCGCAAGATTGCCCGTGTACGCCTTGTGAATGGTCATGAGGTGAAGGCGTACATCATGGGAGAGGGGCACAACCTGCAGGAGCACAGCGTGGTCCTCGTTCGCGGTGGCCGCGTGAAGGACCTCCCGGGCGTCCGCTATCACATCGTCCGCGGCATCCTCGATACCGAGGGCGTGCAGAACCGCAAGCAGGGCCGCAGCCGCTATGGAGCCAAGAAACCCAAGAAGTAGCTTGTCTTCGACTCGCTAGCGATCAGCGGCTAGCGATCAGCATCTTCCTCTCCAGCCAACCGCTCACCGCTTACCGCTCATCTATGCCGAGACCCATCAAGCCGTACATCCCCGAAGGGAGCGATCCCACGATCGAGAAATTCATCTGCTGCATCATGCAGCAGGGGAAGAAGTCGATCGCGCGCAGAATTTTCTGGGAGGCCATCGAGGTGGTGAAGAGCCGCACGAAGGACCCTCCGCTGGAGGTCTTCAGTAAGGCGCTCCTCAACGTGACGCCGCTCTTGGAAGTCCGCCCGAAGCGCGTGGGAGGTTCGGTGTACCAAGTGCCGGTGGAGGTGGCACCGAAGCGCCAGCAGGCGCTCTCCATGCGCTGGCTCATCACCGCCGCACGCGAACGCAAGGGCATCCCGATGTCGCAACGTCTGGGTCTGGAGTTCCTCGAAGCCTCGACCGGGCAGGGTGCCGCCGTGAAGAAGAAGGAGGATGTCCTCAGGATGGCGCAGGCCAACAAGGCGTTCGCGCATCTGGCGAAGTAGAGACGCGCCAGCGGTGTGCCTTTTCTGCCTCACAACTCCCTCCTTTTATCCTGCCTCTCCTTTTCGGGAGGGGGCAGGGGATGAGGTATGTTTCCCCGGAAAACAATTGCGTCAAAAGCATCGTTTCCCTATAGTTTTCGGGCTGGTTTTTTGGATGCACTGCATCCGACTGCTGGATGCAGCTTTCTCAAAATCCTCTGTCCCCTTCCATTTTATTCCATGGAACTCAAGAATCTCCGTAATATCGGTATTATCGCGCACATCGACGCCGGCAAGACGACGACGTCCGAGCGCATCCTCTTCTACACGGGGAAGAACTACAAGCTCGGTGAGGTCCACGAGGGGGAGGCCACCATGGACTGGATGGAGCAGGAGCGGGAGCGCGGCATCACCATCACCTCCGCGGCCACGCAGTGTCACTGGAAGGCGAAGAATGCGGAAGGAAAGGAGATCGATTGCATCATCAACATCATTGATACTCCGGGACACGTGGACTTCACCGCGGAGGTGGAGCGCAGCCTCCGGGTCCTCGACGGCGGCGTGGTGGTGTTCGACGGTTCGCAGGGCGTGGAGCCGCAGAGCGAGACCGTGTGGCGGCAGGCGGACAAGTACGGCGTGCCGCGCCTCGCTTTCGTGAACAAGATGGACAAGACCGGCGGTGATTTCTACATGTCCCTCGGGAGCATCCACGATCGTCTGAGCAAGCAGGCCGTGGCGATCCAGCTGCCCATCGGCGCGGAGGCGGACTTCACGGGCATCGTGGATATCGTCGCGAAGAAGGCCTACAAATTCGAGGGGGAGCATGGGGAGAAAGTCTCGGAGATTCCCATTCCCGAGGATTTGAACGACGAGGTGAGTGAGTACCGTGCCGTCCTCATGGAGAAGGTGGCCGAGTGTGACGATGATCTCCTCGATGAGTATCTGAAGAACAACGCCCTCACGGATGAGCAGATCGTGAAGGGGCTGCGCATCGGGACGGTGAAGAACAAGATCTATCCCGTCCTCTGCGGTTCCTCGCTCAAGAATATGGGCGTGCAGCTGGTCCTCGACGCGGTGGTGGCGTACCTGCCCTCCCCGCTGGATCTCCCGCCCGCGAAGGGCACCGATCCCGATACGGACAAGGAGGAGGAGCGCAAGCCCGAGAACAGCGAGCCACTCGCAGCCCTTGCCTTCAAGATCGCAACGGATCCTTTCGTGGGGAAGCTCACGTTCGTTCGCGTGTACTCCGGCATCATGAAGTCCGGGACCTACCTCATCAATACACGTAACGGCTCCAAGGAGCGCATCGGGCGCATCGTGCGCATGCATGCCAATAATCGTTCGGAGATTACGGAAGTGGAGGCCGGGGATATCGCTGCAGTCATCGGACTCAAGGATACGCGCACGGGGGATACCCTCTGCGAGGATAGCAGGCAGATTCGTCTCGAGGCCATCACGTTCGCGGAGCCGGTCATCTCTGTGGCGGTGGAGCCGAAGACGAAGGCCGATCAGGAGAAGATGGGCGTGGCTCTCCAGAAGCTCTCCGAGGAGGACCCGACCTTCCGCGCGCACACCGACGACGAGACGAGCCAGACCATCATCGAGGGTATGGGCGAGCTGCACCTCGACATCATCGTCGACCGCATGCGCCGCGAGTTTAAGGTGGAGACGAACGTCGGCCGGCCGCAGGTGGCCTACCGCGAGACGATCCAGAAGGAGGTGGAACACGAGGAGAAGTACATCAAACAGACAGGCGGCCGCGGCCAGTACGGACACGTCATCTTCCGCATCATTCCGCAGGAGCCGGGCAAGGGGTACGAGTTCGTGAACAAGGTAGTGGGAGGGAGGATTCCCCGCGAATTCATCTCCCCGTGCGACAAGGGTTTCCAGGAGGGCATGAGCCGCGGCATTCAGGCGGGCTACCCCGTCGTGGACGTGATGGTGGAGCTCTTCGACGGTTCCTATCACGACGTGGACTCCTCCGAGATGGCCTTCAAGCTCGCGGCATCCATCGGGTTCCAGGCGGCAGCCAAGAAAGCCGATCCGGTCATCCTCGAGCCGATCATGAAGGTCGAGGTCGTGACGCCGGAGGAATTCCTCGGCGACGTGATGGGCGACCTGAATGCGCGGCGCGGCATCATCCAGGGGACGGGCGATCGCGGGACAGCGAAGACCATCACCGTGAACGTGCCGCTGGCTTCCATGTTCGGCTACGCGACCGAGCTCCGCTCGCTCACGCAGGGCCGCGCCAGCTACTCCATGGAGACGTCGCACTACGCCAAGGTGCCGAGCAACGTCGCAGCCGAGATCATCAGTAAGCGCGGAGGCGTCTCGAAGCGATAGACAAGCGCCGGATGGCTGGCATTTGGCCCGTCCTTCGACTGTACTCAGGACAGGCGAGGCCCAATGCTTCGGCACGGTTTTTTCATCCCTGTGGCTATTCTTCCATGAACATAATATAATTGACAAAAGAACAAAAGTATTCTAATAATGGTATTTAGTTTCACACGGTGTGAGACGGCTCTTTCCCATGAATGGGAGGTCGAGGTCTTCCAATGAAGGAAGGGAGTGTGAAGTATGTGGAAGGTTCTTGCGATGGTGATCGCGGCCGGGACGTTCGGATTCGGGTTCGGAAGGGTATGGTGGCCGATTGCGGTCTCCTGCCCCATCCCGCGACCGGATTTCGTGGGGGTGATCGTCCTCTCCGTCCTTGGAGGCATGGGTCTCTCGGGGATGAAGTGGCTCCCCTCGCTCGGTTACGGACTCTGCATGTTCGCGGGGTTCGGGATCGCCGCCGTCCTCTAGACCCGGAGGACGAAGAAAGAGCAAATCGCCGCCCCTGCACCGGTCACGCTGATTCGGTGCAGGGTTGCTTTGCGATCATTTCACCGTGTGCCACACTTGCGACATGCACGTTGAACCTCGTTTCATGCATCGCTGCCTCGCTCTCGCGGAGCGGGGGAGAGGCAAAGTCGGCACGAACCCGCTCGTGGGGGCGGTGCTGGTGCGGCGGGGAGAAGTCATCGCGGAGGGATGGCACGCAGGCTTCGGGCTCCCCCATGCGGAGCGGGTGCTCCTTGATGGGTACCATGGAGACGTCGATCCGGAGGATGTTCTCTATGTGAATCTGGAACCCTGCTGCCATCGTGGCAAGACGCCGCCCTGCACGGAGATATTGCAGGAGCGGGGGGTGAAGCGGGTGGTGTACGGAATGATTGACCCCAATGCACAGATGGCGGGGAAGGGGATCGAGGCTCTGCGCAGGGCTCAAGTCGAATGCATCGGCCCTTTCGAGCGTGCGCGGTGCGAGTGGATGAACCGCGGCTTCGTCTCGCTCCATACGAAGTCGCGCCTGTGGGTGACGCTGAAGCGCGCACAGTTGAGAGACGGAGAGATCGCGGCTCCCGGTGGGGCTTCACTGAAAATAACGTCTGCTTCGCAGGATCGCTGGGCCCACGAGTGGCTCCGGGGCCGCCACGATGCCATTCTGGTAGGTGTGCAGACCGTCATCACGGACGATCCTCTACTGACCGTCCGCTCTGATCGGGCATTGCCTTCGCCACTTCGGATCGTGTTGGATCCGCATTGCCGCATCCCTCCCGGAGCACGCATCATCAGTGGCGCGTTGGCTGCCGGTACGGTAGTGATTGTTGGACCGGAGGCGGAAAGCGCGAAATGCCGGCAACTCAGGGGAAGGGGGGTGCAGGTTCTTGAGGTGCCCCTCCTTGATCGCCGCTTTGACTATTCTGCACTGTGGAGGGTGCTCATGACTCCCACGGACGGTTTCCACGGCATTGCGTCGGTGCTCGTGGAGGGTGGTGCGAAGACGTGGCAGAGCTTCCGGGAAGAAGGAGCGATAGATGAAGAGGTCATTCTCATGGGAGATGGATGATGGGGGGTGCCCCTCGGCTGCGCTCGGGGCACTCTGCGTCTTGTTGGAAGAGTGGTGGACGAGGAGGTGGTGTTGGTGGGCAGATAAAGGGTTTTGTGCCCATCATTGCCCATTTGCTGTATTAACGTGATAATACATTGACAATACAGAAACCATCCTCTAATCTGGGCTCAATGGGAAAGAGACGCTTCACCGAGGGCAGTTGGAGAAATGAGCCGTGGCTGCGATCACTCTGCAGGGCACTGGTCTCCCTGAAGTCCGAGTCGAACATGGCGGCGTTCCTTCGTGACATCGGGACGTTGAGCGAGCTTCAGGCATGGAGTGAGCGCTTGGAAGTGGCACGTGAACTTGTTCAGGGTCGGAGTTACCGGGAAGTCTCCATGAAGACGGGTGCGAGCACGGCCACCGTCACGCGCGTGGCCAAATTCTTGGAGAACGGGTCCGGCTATCGGGCTGTCTTGGGGATTCGGAAAGAACGGCATCACCATTCCTCTGCTCTCCGCGGGGAGAGGATGGCGTCGATGCGCTCGCGGTAGCTGACCTTCGACTTCGTCCCCTCCTCACGCGAGGAGGGTTTTTATTTATTTTTTTTCTCCTTCTTTTTATGGAAACCGCCGACAATCGTCAGCTTGTTCTTGTTCCGAAGGCTGCGCTGGATCCCAGTCGCTCCTCCCGCAACCGTCTCGTCGAGCTCCTCGTGAAAGCGGGCTATGACCGCGTGCTCAACGGCTTCGACCGGCGGGACGAAATCGCGCAGGATACTTTTGTGTTTCGCGGCGTGAAGGGGGCGGAAGCCCTCGCGTCGCAACTGGAACTCCTGCGAGATCGTCCCGTGGGGATCGTGATGGGGGCGGATGTCCTGGCGGAAGCGGATCTCATTGCACAGTCATACGGTGTGCGCTCCGGCATTCAGCGGCTTCTTTCGCTGGGTGTGGGATCTTGCTCTCTCACGTTCCTGGCGCCGGAGGAACGCCCGCTTCTCGCTCCGTCCGATCTCCGGGGGAGGAGGATCTTCACCAAGTATCCGCTTCTCCTCAGGCGTCTCCTGCAGACAATGGGGCTTTCTGCCTCTGTGCGTAGAACTGAGGGGGCAGATACGCGTGTTAACGAATCGCGCGGAGAACTTCCCGTTGCCGCGTTCGAGATTGTGGAATCCGGCAGGACCGCCCGGGAGAGTCGCTTGCAGATATCAGGTCAGGAACTGGGTTTCCCTTCGGGCGAGGCGCTCCGGCTGCCGTATCTCTCCCTTCCCGCCATCTCCACGGATCTCTCGGCTACCCGCGTGCAGCAGATGACGGACTTCACGCGTGATGCACTCCGCGAGCTCGGGCTCGCTCTGGAATCCGCCCGGCAGTCAAATCGTTATGTGGCTCTTGCGTTCAATGTGCCGACGGCTCAGGCAGACCGATTCCGAGATCTCGGCCTCCGCGGCCCCACCGCTGCGCAAGTCCTCGTTCCCGATGGTGCGCCGTGGAGTGCGCTAGAGATCTATGTCCCCATCGATCGCAAGAATGCCATGCGCGCGGAACTCCTCTGTCGAGGTGCGCGGGATTTGAGTGTCAGTGAGACGTTGAATGTGGAGCTTTCGACGGATCAATCGGAAGTCCTGCGCGTCCTGCCTTTTGAACTTATTGAGAGGGGGACAACGGTGGAAACCGGTATCGAGCGGGACCGTTGGGAATCGCTGGCAGACGTGCTTCTGGAGCTTGCCCGTACCGTTCGGGAGAGGGCCCAGGCGGGCGACTCCTCTTCGGGAACCTTTCGTGCTCTGCAGAAGGGGACGGAATTCTGTGTGGGAAAGTGCATGGAGGAATTCATCGAGCTTCTCGAAGCGCTTCCCGAAGCGGATAGGGCGGCTGATGGGCGAGCCACGGAGGAAGCCGCGGATCTCCTCTATCGTCTCCTCGTCGCACTCCGTTCGCGG
>JAQUNQ010000042.1 GCA_028717505.1 Candidatus Peribacteraceae bacterium | reverse complement strand
CTGCAGACGAAATGGATCGAGACATCCGGTTTCAGCTCGCGGAGCGCGCGTGCCACTGCCACCGAAGGGGCGATATGCCCGATGGATCCGCCGCCGACGAAGAGGACTCTCTGTGGTTCGGTCATGCGTTGATGAGGCGGAAGGGGCGGCGGGTCGACCTGCGTGCGAGACTCGCCTCCTCCGTGGAATGCATGGAAATGTTCAGCAGGACCCCCACTCCGATCAGGAGCGAGACGAGCGAGGATCCCCCGTAGCTGATGAAGGGGAGAGTGATGCCGGTGAGCGGGAAGAGAGAAAGGTTCACGGCGACATTGAGGAGTGTCTGGAAGGCGATCCACGTCGTGATTCCCGTGGCCACCATGAAGCCGAAGCGATCCGGAGCCTCCCGTGCGATCTTGTAGCCGCGCACGACGAAGATGGAGTACATCGCGAGAATGATGAGGAGGCGCAGGAAACCAAGCTCCTCTGCCATGGCGGCGAAGATGGTGTCTGCCTGCACCTCGGGGAGGTAGCCGAACTTCTGGATGGATTTGCCATATCCCACGCCGAAGAATCCCCCGCTGCCGATGGCGATGAGGGCCTGCTTGATCTGAAAGCCGATCGTCTCGGAAATGGAGAGGTCATTGGGGGAGATGAAAGCTAGAAAGCGGTTGCGGATGTAGTCCTTCTGCAGGATGAGGGGCAGTCCAAGGATGCTTGCGATCGTACCGCCAAGGATGACGTGGAAGATGTTTCCGCCTGCGATGAAGAACATGACGACGGCAATGGAGCCGATAACAAGGAAGGAACCAAGATCTGGCTGCAGGGCGACAAGGATCGCGCTGATACTCAGGAGGGAAGCGAAGGGGATGAAGCCCTCCTTCCATGTTCCGATGAGCTGCTCACGCTTCTGCAACCAGAGGGCGAGGTAGAAGATGAGCGTGAGCTTGAGGAATTCCGAAGGTTGCAGGGAAATGAAACCAATGCGCAGCCAGCTGTTTGCAGTGCCGTAATCTGCCCGGATGCCCGGGATGAAGACGGAAAAGAGGAGAAGGAGTGAGAGGCCGAAGAGTGGGAAAGCGAGCTGCTTCCAGAGGTGGTAGGGGATGAGCATAGTGATGCTCATCGCGGTGAATCCCACGATGACATGGCGGAAGCTGCGCCACAGGTAGAAGGAGTTGCTCGGGACATCACGGAGTCCCTGCTCCGTGAGACGGAGAGTGATCTGATAACTCTCGAACACGCTCACACTCGCGATCATGGCGAGCCCGAAGAGCGTGAGGACGATCGTAATGCCGAGGAGGAGGAAATCCATCCGGCGGAGCATGGCACTAGAGGATAGCACGGAGCACGGGTGCTCCACTGCCACTCGTTCATTTGTTTCTCATCGCTCGTTTTATCCCTCGTAGAAGGGCTTTTCGGTGCACGCCACTCATGGTTGGGAGAAAAGAGAGCAGCGTGAGAATGCACAGACGCCATGACGTCAACTTTTGCTGAAATTCCGGTGCAACTTTTGCGATGCGGACAAGCGATTGTCCAATGGTTTCCATTCGTTCGAGTGACTCTTTGAGCGTGAGATGATGAGCGTGGGTCGCCTTGGCATCCGGTTCATAGAAAAAACGGACTCCGGAATTCCTCAGTCGCATCCCCCACTCAATGTCCTCCCAACCGTAGAGTGAAATGTCTCCGCGGAATGGATGAGCTTTTGCAAGATCGGTGGGCAGGCTGATGTGACTGGTATAGGCAAAGCTTGCCTGGATCTTCGAAGGGAGGAATGAGTGCGCGTACCTTTGGATCTTCGGGTAGCCGAACTGCCAGCCGCTCCGTTCCAGCCATTGCATCACAGGCGTTATTCCCAGCGAGGGGTCCCACGTGGTGAACCCCAGAGCCGCACAAAGTTCCGGCTTCCGGCTCCCGAACTTCGCGTGCGTGCGGAGATGGATTTCACACACATCGGGTTCAAGAAAAATATCATCTCCGATGAAGAGAACATATTCCCCCTTTACCTCTTTCACGCCCCTATTGCGCGCGGTGCCCTGCTGGCTCTTCTCAATTTCGAGGAAGTGCACAGGCATGCGCCACGCCTGCTTTTCGAAGAGTGCGGTCGTCTTTTCATCGTGTCCATCACTCACGACGATGACCTCTATTTGGTCCACGATCGTTTGTACCTCGATATGCCGGAGACAGCGCAGGAGGGTTTCCGCACGTTCGTGAGTGGGAATGACGATGCTGAGCGCTGGCTGTGACACGTTGGTAGTGTAGCGAGGATAGGGAGCCAAGAGAGGGCACTTTTTCTTACTTCTTCGTTTCTCCTTCTCTATCCTTGCATCGATGCGTTGTCTCTTCCTTGATTTGGCGAGTCATGATGGGCTCCTCGCGTGCGTCACGCCGGACGCGGTGGTTGCCGCCGGATCCGTGGATCATCGCATCGGCGATCACGAGCTCCCTCCTCTCCTCGAGGGGTGTTTGCACCGTGCACGGTGGTCCTACGAGGATGTGTCGCAGGTTGCCTGCGTCGTTGGCCCTGGAGGATTCATGAGTCTCCGTGTCGCCGTAGCCTGCGCCAATACGCTCGTTCACCATCTCGGGGTTCCGGGGACAGGCGTGCACCTGAGTGATCTGTATTTCGCACGGACAGCTCCCCCTCTTTCATCCCTCTCCCATGACGGGGGAGGGGTTGGGGGTGAGGGCATCCTCTGGCTCCACTCCACCAAGAAGCATGAGCTCTTCGTTCGCGGGTTCGGAGAGTACGTCACACTCTGGCCGGAGCCCACACACCTCTCTCTCGATGATTTCCTGGGGCAGCTTCCCGAAAGTATTTCCTGGATGGGAGAGCTCATCCCGGAACACGATGCGGAGATTCTGAAGAGAGGCGGAAAACGAGCGGAATTGCAGGCCATCGCATCGGTCCTTCCCTCATTCCTGGGTTCTCTGACTTACAAGAAGAAGACGCTCGAGCCATGGTACGGACGCACGTGGTGAACGAATTGATGTTCTTTTCCTGATCAACACGGGCTCTCTCTGCTATCCTTTCCAGCGCTTTCATGAGCTTCATCGATTCTCTCAATCGGCTTCTCGGCGATCCCAATGAGAAGGAGATCAAGAAGCTGTGGCCCCGCGTGCATGCCGTGAAGGAAGTGCTCGCTTCGCCGGCCATCCGCGCGCTCACCGTGGAGGATCTCCCGAAGCAGACGGAAAAATTCAAGGAACGCGTGCGCGGAGGCACCTCGCTCGATGCACTCCTGCCGGAGGCATTCGCCACCGTCGTCCGAGCTTGCGAGCTCATCAAGGGGCGGAAGGCGGAGATGGGCAAGCAGGTCTTCGTGTGGGACATGGTGCCCTTCGATGTGCAGATCCTCGGGGGCATCGTTCTCCATCAGGGGCGCATCGCGGAGATGAAGACAGGCGAAGGAAAAACGCTCGTCTGCACCATGCCGGTGTACCTGAATGCCCTCACGGGCAAGGGAGTGCACGTGGTGACGGTGAACGACTACCTCGCCAAGCGTGACGCACTCTGGATGGGAATATTGTACGGGGCGCTGGGCCTGACTGCGGGTACAGTCGTGCACGAGCGGACGAATGATGAGCGGAAGGCGGCCTACGCGAGCGATGTGACGTACGGGACCAACAATGAATTTGGTTTCGACTATCTGCGTGACAACATGGTGAGCTCGCTCAGCCGTCAGGTGCAGCGGGGGCTTCATTACTCCATCGTCGACGAGGTGGACTCCATCCTCATCGATGAGGCTCGCACACCGCTCATCATCAGCCAGCCAGCAGAGGAATCCACGGAAAAGTACGTGCAGTACACGCGGCTCGTCCGGCAGCTGCAGGAGAACGTGCACTACAACAAAGACGAGAAGCAGCGCACTGCGGCGCTGACGGAGGAGGGTATCAGGAAGATGGAGGAGCTCCTCGGTGTGGAGAATATCTACACTGAGCGCGGGTTCCAGGAGGTTCATCACATTGAGCAGGCGCTCCGTGCGCAGGCCATCTACCAGAATGACGTCGATTACGTGGTGAAGGAGGGTGAGATTATCATCGTCGACGAGTTCACGGGTCGCCTGATGCCCGGGCGTCGCTACAGTCATGGCCTCCATCAGGCGATCGAGGCGAAGGAAGGGGTGGAGGTACAGCGCGAATCGAAGACGCTCGCCACTATCACTTTCCAGAATTACTTTCGCCTCTATGAGAAACTCGCCGGCATGACTGGAACGGCGAAGACCGAGGAGGAGGAATTCGAATCCATCTACAAACTGCGGACGATCGTCGTCCCCACGAACAAGACGTGCGTGCGCGCGGACAAGTCCGACTCCATCTACCGCACGGTGGCGGCGAAGTTTCAGGCGGTTGCGAAACTCGCCGCAGAGAAGCATGCCAAGGGGCAGCCGATCCTCATCGGGACGACCTCCATTGAGAAATCCGAGGCAATGAGTCTGCTCCTCAAGGAGCAGGGCGTTCCCCATCAGGTGCTCAATGCGAAGCACCACGAAAAGGAGGCGGAGATCGTGGCGAGGGCGGGCGAGCGCGGGGCGGTGACCATTGCGACGAATATGGCGGGACGCGGCACGGACATCAAGCTCGCACCGGGGGTGACGGAGCTCGGCGGGCTCGCCATCCTCGGTACCGAGCGCCACGAGGCCCGGCGCATCGATAACCAGCTGCGTGGCCGCTCCGGACGCCAGGGTGATCCGGGCGAGAGCCAGTTCTTCGTCTCCATGGAGGATGATCTCATGCGGCTCTTCGGCGGTGACCGGCTCAAGTCGATGATGGAGCGGCTCCGCGTGCCGGACGATGTCCCGCTCGAAAATAACATCGTCTCGCGGTCCATCGAGAGCGCGCAGAAGAAGGTGGAGGGACGCAACTTCGACATCCGACGTCATGTCGTGCAGTACGACGACGTGATGAACAAGCATCGTGAAATCATCTACACCCGTCGCCAGAAGATCCTGAAGAAACTTGCGGAGACGGAAGGGGGTGCGGAGAACGGACAGGAGGGCGTGCAGCCGCTCCATCAGGATGTCCTCGCGGCGATGGAGCGTGAGGTGAAGGGGATCACTGCTCTCCATGCGCACCACGTCGATTCCGATGAGTGGAATGTAAAGGAGATCCTCGAACATCTCTCCGCACTCCATCCGGAGCTGGGCAGGGCGATAAGTGCGGAGAACATTCGAAAATTCCCGGATGCGGAGGCACTCGCCGCCACCCTCGTCCGGCTCGTCACGGAGTTCTACGAAGAGAAGTGCGCGCGGGAGGATTCACAGACCGTGGTACAGGCCGAGCGCATTGTCACGCTTCGTTCCATCGATACACACTGGATGGATCACATCGATGACATGTCACATCTCCGCGAGCAGGTGGCCTTCTCTGGCTATGCGCAGCGTGATCCGCTCATTGAGTACAAGGATCAGGGCTTCCGCCGTTTCCAGCAGCTCCTCGCGACCGTCGATGCAACGATCATCCGCACGCTCCTGCAGGTAAACTTTGGCGACTTCAAGACGCAGATGTTCCTTGAGGAGGCGGAAGGTTCGCTCGAGGGGGCGCGCACCAATGAAGATCAGATCGAGGCGGAGCTCGCGCAGACCGGCGTGGCGGCTTCGGCACAGAGCAAGATCAATCCCGTGGTGTTGCGGGAGGAGGGCGCCCCGGCGGTCCCCCGTCCGCAGGCAGCTGCCGCGCAGCCGCTCCATATTCACAAGGTTGGGCGCAATGATCCGTGCCCGTGTGGGTCGGGGAAGAAGTACAAGAAGTGCCATGGGATCGGGGTGTAAGGGGTTTTTGTTTTGTTTGTTGCTTGTGTGTCCTCGAAGAGGGGGCTAGGGGTGAGGCAGGAAAACACCATCTCTGTCTTTCGCTCCGTGCTACCATGTCTTTCCATGCCGAAGCCGAAAGAGATCATCGGCCATGCGGAACATCTCACGGAGCTCCTGCGCGATATCGCATCAGGGAACGTGGCGCATGCCTACCTCTTCGCAGGACCGCGGCATCTCGGGAAAATGACCATCGCGCGGTGGTTTGCGCAGGAGCTCCTCTCCCAGGGGCTTTCCGACGAGGCACTGGAGCGCGTGGAGCATGACATGAAGCGTCTCACTCATCCTGATCTCCTCGTCCTCGATCAGCTCTGGATCGAAGACGTGTGCGAGGATTGGTCGGTGATCGCACAAACCTCCAATGCCCCGCAGGAAGAGCGAAGCAAGAAGCATGCAAAGACGGATGTCATCAGCATCGATGATATTCGTGGCCTGCAGAAGCGTCTCATCGAGACGGGCCTCAGGTCGTATCGATGCTGCATTATCCGCTCTGTGGAGCGGCTCCACGACGAGGCGGCGAATGCTCTCCTGAAGATCCTCGAGGAGCCGCCGGCGCACCTCGTTTTCCTCCTCACGACGCAGTCGCTCTCCGCCCTTCTTCCCACCATTGTCTCCCGCGCCCGCGTGCTCCGGTTCCAGCGCGTGCCACAGCGTGAACTCCAGCCACTCCTGGAGGGCATGGCCGACGACGATGCGCGCTTCCTCTCCCATCTCGCGCAGGGGGCGCCGGGGATCGTGAAGCAGCTCAGGAGTGATCCCGAGGCATTCCGCACTCATCGTATGGTCCACACGAAGGCGCTCGCCTTCTGGCGCAGTCGCTCGCTCAAGGAGCGGCTCCAGATTCTCCTTCCACTCAAGGAGCGTGGCGAGGAGGCAGATCAACTCCTCCTGCATCTGTCGCTCGCTCTCCGCGAACAGCACGCCTCCTCCTTCTCACGGGAACACGTTGCCGCGCTCCATGAGCTCGCACGGGGGCTCAAGACGAACGCCCATCGTGAAATACTGTCTGGCAGGTTTTTGTTCAGTGTTTCGTGAGGGGGATACCCGCGATTCACCGAGGCACTTGCGTACTTCTGCCTTTAGTCTCTTGCTCCACTTTTTCTCCCGTGCTAGCCTCTTTTGCCGTTTGATTTACATTATTGTCCTCTTCGGCTCTCTCGCTGGTATCTGCCTGATTTTGGGCGGACGTGTTCTCATGCGTCATCACTTCGTGCGGCGCTTCGTCCGCAGTGTCCGCCAGAGGACGGATCTCGTGGAGGAACGCGGTGCGGTCATTCTGGAGGAGACGCCCGTTGAGAAATCCAAGAAGAGTCCGCGCACCTCGGCCATTGAGCTCCAGCAGGTGCGCTCCCTCGTGCGGGATGCCGAGAAGGCGTTCGCGCAGGACAAATGTGACGAAGCCGAGCGCTTGTACATTCAGGCGCTTACCATCAATCCCCGCGCCTACGACGTGCAGGCGCAGCTCGCCAAGTTCTACCTGCACACCGGCCGCGATGCCAAGGCGGAGGCGATGTACCGCGAGCTCCTTCAGCACGATGACGACGTCTCCTACCACGCGAACCTCGGGCTCGCCTACTACCGGCAAGGGAAGTTCGTCGAAGCATGCTACTCCTATCAGGAGGCGCTCAATCGTGATGCGAAGACGCCGGAGCGGAGCGCCGCCCTCGGGCGTGCGTGCATTGCGGCACATCGCTTCGAGGAGGCGGTTCCTCTTCTCGAGAAAGCCACGACGCGGCTGTGTCGTGATATTCCTCTGCTGCATCTCCTCGCAGAATGCCACTTGCAGCTTGGTCAGGCGGAGCATGCGGAAGAGGTCTACCGGCGCATCAACAAGCTCGAGCCTTATGATCAGAAGGTGAAGGAGAAACTCTCCGTACTCGCGCGCGTTTAGGCGGGAAGCAGCTCCACGGTCACGTCGCCCTGCACGGAGGCCTGGCAGCCCAGGCGTTCGCCCTCCCCGGCTCCCATAGCCTCCTCCCGATCATTCCGGGGATTCAGGTTCTCCTGCCCCTTTTGAATCTTACACTTGCAGGTCGCGCAGAAACCGTTGCCTCCACAGGAGGCTTCCATGGGGATCTGATGTGCCTGCGCAATTTCGAGGAGCGTCTTCCCGCCTTCTGTTTCGACGGTTTGCTCTTTGCCATTGACGATGAAAGTGACTTTGGGCATGTGCATAGTATGCAGGAGGCAGGAGGCAGTATGAAGGGATTTTTTCTTACATTTCCCCTGTATACTTTTTGCATGGCACGGCGCAGAGCGCTCCTCACTATTCGCGATCTCCACGTCTCCGTGGCGGAGAAGGAAGTGGTCCATGGCCTCTCGCTTGATATGAGAGAAGGCGAGGTGCATGCCATCATGGGACCGAATGGATCCGGGAAGTCCACGCTCGTCCATGCGCTCATGGGGCATCCATCCTATGCAGTGACCGCGGGGAGTATTGTATTCAATGGGAAAAATCTTCTCACCATGGAACCACATGAGCGAGCCAGGGCGGGGCTCTTCCTTGCTTTCCAGTATCCCCGGGAGATCAAAGGCGTGAGCCTTCGGGAGTTTCTCTTCTCCGCTTCCCGCGCCCAGATGTCGGCGCGCGCGCCGGAGCGGAAGAAAATTTCTCCGATCAAGTTCAAGGCCTTCCTCGAGGAGAAGATGAAGCTGCTCGCGCTGGATCCTTCTTTCCTCGAGCGTTCCGTGAACGAGGGGTTTTCCGGGGGGGAGAAGAAGAAGGCGGAGGTGCTGCAGCTCCACATACTCGAGCCGCGGCTCGCACTCCTCGATGAAACAGATTCCGGTCTCGATCTCGACGCATTGAAACTTGTAGCGAAGAGCATGCAGATACTGCGTTCCAGGCGGGAAGCAGGCCGCCCGCCGTTCACCGCGCTCCTTGTGACACACTACGCGCGGATCCTTGACTATCTCACACCTGATTTTGTTCATGTCATGATGAAGGGGGAAATCGTGGAGAGTGGGGGATTTTCCCTCGCACGGCAGCTCGAGAAACACGGATATCGAAGGTACGGAGCCGCCGGTCGCTCGTAGGGCTTCAGTCGCGTCCTGCTGTCCACTCTTTTCCGGCATGGGGACCGGGTATGATGAGCGCCCTTTCCCCCCTCTCACATGGAAGACACGAAGATTACCGTTCGTCCTCCTGTCTGGATGCCCATCGTCGTCGCTCTCCTCCTTGGCGGGCTCTTCGTTGCCGGAAAGTACGTCGAAGTCCGCGGCTACCAGCGGACCGTCGTTTCCGTCGATGCAGAAGGCAAGGTGATGGCGGCTCCTGATATCGCACAGCTTAACTTCGGCGTGCAGACCGGTCGCGAGAAGACGGCACAAGCCGCGATGACGGAGCTCAATACGAAGATGAATAAGATCCTTGCAGCCGTGAAGGAGCAGGGCGTGGAGGAGAAAGACATTTCCACGCAATCGCTCTACCTGAACCCGGCGTAGGACTATCAGGATGGCCGGCAGGTCGAACGTGGGTTCGAGGCGAGCCAGAGTCTCACGGTGAAAGTTCGCAATCTCGACAAAATCGGAGAGGTCCTCAATGCTGCGGTCACGCAGGGCGC
>JAQUNQ010000041.1 GCA_028717505.1 Candidatus Peribacteraceae bacterium | reverse complement strand
TCCCGCGCCTCTATCGCTTCCACTTCGAGGGGGGCATTGCCGCCTACGTGGCGCACCTCAACGAGTCCAAAGATATCATCGGGAAGCCCATTTGGTTCGAGAAGGACACGCCAGATGGTTTCGTGGAAGTGGCCCTCCAGTACACGCAGTCCTTCCAGGAGCACGTGGTGACCTTCGCGAACAACATCAATACGATGGAGGGCGGGCACCACCTGACGGGATTCAAGGCGGCCATCACGCGCACCATCAACGCCTACGCCCGCGCGCAGAGCCTCCTCAAGGAGAAGGAGGAGAACCTCACGGCGGATGACGTCCGCGAGGGGCTGACGGCGGTCATTTCCGTCCGCCTCCGCGAGCCGCAGTTCGAGGGGCAGACGAAGAGCAAGCTCGGGAACGCGGAGATGAAGACGGCCGTGGAAACCGTGGTGAACGAGAAGCTCGCGGAGTACATGGAGGAACATCCCGGCGAAGCGCGGGATATCGTGGCGAAGTGCTCTCTCGCCGCGCGCGCACGGCTTGCCGCCCGCGCCGCCCGCGACAGCGTGATTCGCAAGGGGGCACTCGAGGGAATGACGCTCCCGGGGAAGCTGGCCGATTGCAGCAGCCGCGATCCCTCCGAGTGCGAGCTCTTCATCGTGGAGGGCGACTCCGCCGGCGGCTCAGCCAAGCAGGGGAGGAACCGCGAGTTCCAGGCCATCCTGCCGCTCCGCGGGAAGATCCTCAATGTCGAGCAGGCGCGTCTCGACAAGATGCTCGCGAATAACGAGATCAAGGCGCTCATCATCGCGCTCGGTGTGGGGGTGGGGGAGGTGAAGGACCTGCAGAAGCTCCGCTATCACCGCATCGTGATCATGACCGATGCCGACGTGGACGGCGCGCACATCCGCACGCTCCTCCTCACGCTCTTCTTCCGTTATTTCCCGGAGCTTGTGGAGGCAGGCTTCATCTACATCGCCCAGCCGCCGCTCTACAAGATCTCGCGTGGGAAAGATATCGCCTACGCGTACAGCGATGAGGAGAAGGAGAAGACACTGAAGAAGTGGGGGGTGGATGCCAGTGCCATTCAGGAAGCGGAGGAGGGGGAGGCAGAGCAGCCGGAGGAGATGGCGGAGCTCACGAAGGCTGGCGCCAAGGGGAAGGCGAAAGAGGAACCGAAGAAGTCGGCACGCGTGAACATCCAGCGCTATAAGGGCTTGGGTGAGATGAATCCCGAGCAGCTCTGGGAGACTACGATGAATCCTGGCCAGCGTTCCATGCTTCGTGTGACCATGGAGGATGCCGAGCTCGCAGATGCCACCTTCACGACACTCATGGGGTCGGAGGTCGCCCCGCGCCGCAAATTTATTCAGACACACGCAAAGACGGTGAAGAACCTGGATATTTAGGGCGTAGGAAAAGGGCGTAGGGTTTACGGAAATGATTCTTTCTTTGTGCAGGCATTTTTTCTCGAATCCCTACCCCCCCCTACACCCTACGCCCTCATCCTTAATCGTCCGTCGGTCCCGTGAACTGGTCCCGCAGCGTGTATGTGTCGAGATTCTTCTCCCCGAGGAGCTCGACCACCTTCTCAATGATGCCCTCGAAGGGGATTTCCTTCTGCTGCCCCTTCGCCATGTCGCGGAGGATGATGGTTTCGCGCTTCACTTCCATCTTGCCGAGGAGGAGCGCGAACTTCGCCTCGAATTTGTCCGCGAGGCGCATCTGACTCTTCAGGCTCGCTTCGCCGAGTGCGCCGACGGTGTGGATGCCCTTCTCGCGGAGATCGGCGATGAGCTTGAGGCACGTCTTCTTGGCTTCCGGCCCGAGCTGTGCCACGAAGATATCCACTTGGTCTTTGTGGGGAGCCTGCACGCCCGCCTCCTTCATGTGCCAGATGATCCGCTCGATACCGCCCGCGAATCCCACGCCCGGCGTCGGCTTGCCGCCGAGGAGCTCGATCAGGCCGTCGAAGCGGCCGCCGCCGCCCACCGCGTTCTGCGCGCCGGTCGATTGATCCCAGAACTCGAAGACGGTCTGCGTGTAGTAATCGAGTCCGCGCACGAGGCCCGGATTCTCGACGTAGGCGATGCCGAGGGTCGTGAGGTAGTCGAGGAGGGTCGCGTGGAACTGCTTGCTCTCCTCGTCGAGGAACTGCGTCAACTTCGGGGCGTTCTTGATAAGGATTTGCGTATCCTCCTCCTTGGAGTCGAGGAGGCGCAGGGGGTTCGTCTTCAGGCGCGAGCGGTCGAGTTCCGGGAGCTGCCGCTCCTTGCCGATGAAGAAATCGCGGAGAGCATCCACGTAGGCCTTCCGGTTCTCGGCCGTCCCGATGTTGTTGATCTGGAGCGTGAGGCGGTCGAGGATGCGGAGATCCGCGAAGATGTTCGTGATGACGTGGATGAGCTGCGCATCGAGGCTTGGGTCCTTGAGGCCGATCACCTCCAGGTCGAACTGGTGGAACTGGCGGTAGCGTCCCTTCTGCGGACGGTCGTGGCGGAAGCAGGGGCCGATGGCGAAGACCTGCACCGGCTGCGGCAGCTGCTGCATGCCGTGCTCGACGTAGGCGCGGCAGATGCCGGCGGTGAATTCCGGTCGGAGGGCGAAGGATGCGTTCTTTTCCCCCTCTGTGTCGGCGCTCTTGCCGCTCACGTTAAAGAGCTCCTTCTCCACGATGTCGGTGTGCTCGCCGATGCCACGTTCAAAGATACGCCGGTCCTCGAACATCGGTGGGTCGATGCGCTTGTAGCCGGCCTGGCGGGCACGGTGGCGCACGGCCTTCTTGATGTAGGTCATGTAGCGCTGTTCCTCGGGGAGGACATCATGCGTGCCTTTGGGGGTGCGGTACTGTGGCTCAGCCATGCGAGGAGTGAGTGTATCAGTCGGAAATGTATTTGAGAAGAGTTTACGTGTCGCGAGATTAAGGAGGGGGAAGATCTGCGACGTTTCCGGAACTGGGGGTCCATGGTTCGACTCTGCTCACCACGGAGTGCCCCAGCTCCGGCATTTTCCCATCATTCTTGCACTGTCCCACTTTGTTGCGGAGCTTGTGCGCTTGTGAGTGCTTGGGCTTCCGTGCGGATCTCGCAAACAAATTGCCGGACAGTTGCCGGATCACTGTGAAAATGGTCGATCCTGAAGCCATCGCCGCTGTGCTGGAGGAAGATTCCCTGCGGAACATTTTCACGCGAGCGGTAGGCCCAAGGGGAATCCGGGAGGCCGGTTGCGATGGGAAGAATATTTACCATGGGATAAAGGGGGAAAAGAAATAGAAAGAAAAAACCCTCGCGGTGGGCGAGGGCTTTTTGGCAAGTTGGGGAAGATCGGTTACGCCAACTCACGCCCTCGCAGCGAGTGCATCATCATGGACATCATCATGGCACCGATGGCGAGGGGGCGATCCATCACGGGCGCAGTCTAGCGAGGGGGTGTCGCGTGTCAAGAAATTTCGCTTACCGGCGCGAAAAAATCGGATTTCTCCCCATTTTCGAGTTCGCGCAGGGGAAGGCCGCCCGTCGGGGGCCGCGGAGTTTCGTCTCTCCAGAAGAGGTACTTCTTCAGGCGCTCGTCGCTGCGGAGGAATGCTGCCAGTGTGAGCTCGAGATCGAAGGACGGCCGCACGCGCTTGAGCATGCTCGAGAGGATAGAGAGCTTGCGGTAGTGCTTCTCATCCTTGCGCTCCTTCTCGTACGTGTCCTCTCCGCTGAAGACATCCTTCCGCTGCAGTCGCCATTCCACTGCCTCCACGATGCCCTGCAGGAATTGTCTCTGGGTGCCGGAGATGTTCGAGGAGAGGCCCTCCTGAATTTCCTGCGGCGTCTTCACGACCGTTACCTGTCCGGGAGATCGCATGCGCGAGAGGAGATCGTAGGAGCGGTGGCGCTGGTAGAGGTCTGTCACGACAATGAGCGTTCCTCCGGGGGAGAGATGCGCGAGGACGCGCTCCACCTCCCGCGCAGTGCAGTCCGAGTATGAGTCGATGATGGGAGGAGGGAGTTCCCCTTCGGTTTCCGGGACGTGCGCCCGCCAGAGCTCCCGCATGATCTGCGAGCCGCGGAAGACGTATGGTCCGATGCGGTGCGGACATCCTTCCGGGCAGGTGAGGCGGGGGTGGGAGCCGTTTTTCCGATGCTCATCGAGCGCGTAGAGCGCGGCGGCCACAGCCCGGCGGACATCCGTCACGAGTTCCAGAGACTGGCACTCCTCCAGGAGTTCCACCACATCCTGATCGGACAGTGGTTCGCTCCAGAAGTTCCGGCGGTCGAGAAGGGCGAGATCCCACTCCAGCCGACAGCGCACGATGCCCTTGAAGTGCGGCTCGACGAGGAAATCGGCTTGTTCCAAAGGAAGGAATAATACCTCTATTTTCTCTCGATGGGACAGACCGTGCAGCGGAATGCTCCCCATTCATGAGTGAGTTGATCGTAGAGGAGTGCTCGCACGTTATAACCAAGCTCCTGGAGGCGTGCATTTGTCTCCGGCGCGCGGGCATTGCCCACGACGGTCTCCGGATTGAGCCAGAATGTGTTGAGTGCCAATTCACGGCTTGCTTCCTGCTCATTGGCGGGTTGCAGTTGGAAGTACCGTTTCAGGATGGCACGCGAGGCAGGGGGCAGTTGCGATGATGCCAGCGCTTGACCATTTGGGAGTGGCGCAAAGCAGCAATCAAGATGGAGTGCTTCGTGGGGCACGCGCACGACTTCCTGCATGCCCTGCGTCCGCAATTCCCGGGCGAGCGCGTCGAATCCTTCTTCGTTCGATATCTGTCCCGTGCCAATGAGAACGGCATTTCCCTGATCGAACGGCATGACATCGCCGCCCTCGATTCTCGGGCGGTGTGGATCCGCGGGGTTGTGATTCGTGAGGGGGACTACACGGGAGAAGCGGCTTTGCAGTGCCTCGACGCCGGCAACTTCCGGGAACCGGTAGTCATCGCGCATGCTTGCGAGGAAGAGCGTGTCATTGACGGCGAAACCGGGATCGCGTGCGAACACCTGGCAGAACGCATCGTTCTGCAGCGGAGGTTCAATGAGTTGCACGCCGTTCGCGCGGAGGAACTCGATGTACGCTTGGTGCTGCTGTCGGAGAACATCCGCCACGATTTCCCCCGTTTCGGGATGGAGCGCGAGTTCCCGCGCGTCGACGGCACCCTTCCACCCTTCTGCATCGAGATCAATGGCGTTTCGTGGATCTGGCAGGGCGATGGCGGTTTTCAGCGGATCGAATTCATTACGAACACTGACAGGAATTGTATCCATGGCGAAGGAGAAAGAGGGAAAGATTATAATAATAATTTGAAAATAATCAAGTGCCTGTTCCGTGGCATCCAACCCGGCTAGTAGAGGTTCTACAAGGTATTTGACCCAGCAAAACAATGGGGCGAGCTTTGGTACATCGCTCGAACCGAGATCACCGAGACGTTCAGGAGGCTGCAGGGGGCGTTTGCCCTGCTCCATACGGCTGCCTGAGCGGCTTCTTCCATGAACGTGAGTGAACAGATGGCCTCGGGGAGCCATGGTGACGTAGTGGCCTACTGTCGGATCATTGGATTATGATCCTCACCCAATGCCCCGAACGAAAGAAGTGTACGACGGCAGAACATGGACCGCGCAGCAAGAGCGCATCGCACAGGCGCTCGCAGAGAATCATTGGTTAGTAGAACAGCTTGGAAAGGAATGGTGCGAGCGCGAATTGCTATTCAAGGAACGTAGGATCATCGGGGAGGTACATCCACTATTTTTTCGTCTGGGCTCCTCACTCTCAGGAGATCGTCGCCTCATACGAGATTTAAGATTTTTCCTCGACCATATGGCGTCGCGTTTCCCGGGTCTTCTTCGCAAGCTGATGGCTGATCGGGATCGACAGTACACCGTATCGACCATGTATCAACTGCATGCTTTCTGCGTCCTGCGACAGCGCGGCTTCCAATGCGATTGGGAGCCTCGGACAGTAGGAGACAGACGTGCCGACGTGTATGTCCCTCTCACAGGTGACAGGCAGCTGTTCATTGAGGCATTCACTGTCTTTCCTATGCAGGATGATCGTGTTCATGACGAGCTGTCGAATTGGTTGCGTATACAGGTCAATGCGATCCCGGATCTGGCTTACATGGTGTCACCTTGGTTTCAAGGCTGTCTTACCCAAGAGAAGGCGAAATGGTTGTTGGAGGCCATCAGGCGAGATATTGCCTCGGGGGAACTGCCCAGAGCGCCAATAGAAAGAATCGAGAAAACCTATACCTTCGACGGCATTCCCGTCGCAACAGTGAAATATGAGCTTTCGGATGACGGAAAAGGATTCTTTGCAGGACCGGGGCAAGAAGTTGTACGTCAGGGTGAAAACGCAGCACATATCAAGAATAAGCTTCTCGATAAGCTGGAGAAGTTTCAGCTGCCCCCGCGTCCTGCGCTTAGTTGCTACCTTATGTGCCTTGAGAATTACTGGGGTGGCCTCATTGATGTGGTGGATGCCTTGAAAGGGAACCCCAAGATGGCGATTACGCGCGATGGACGGTTTCGCGATACTCGCGATCCGAATGGAGTCATTCATCATAAGAAGGGATGGAACCTGTCGGAGGTGGATTGCATTATTGTGGTTGAGCGGCCATCGAACGAATGGACAAGGGATGATGTGAAATTCCTTATGAACGAGCAGGGCTTGCTTTCTCGGGATGAAGCCGAGAGCCTTTTCTTCGATCCCCAAGAAAAGAAGCCGCCATTGGTGCTTTCACGGAAGTGATGAGGAACTTTACCTCAAGACCACTCTGCATATACTTATGAGTTATGCAGCTACCAGACAAGACCATTCAGGAATTTAAAGACATGGTGAAGGAGGAGTACGGCAAGGAGTACACGTGGACGGAGGCCTCCGAAGCGGCGCACAATATTCTCCGATATGCTGAAGTATTGCTTGAGATTGCCACCAAAGAGCAGCGAAGACAGAAGAGGCTCGAAGAGGAGCCCAAGGGGTTCCATCTCAATGGAGAAGGCTACACCTGCTCTATCTGCGGCCAGTCTGCCTCCAACGAGCAATCGTGGTACGACAAGTACGGCATCAAGTGCATGATCTGTCAGCGAGCAATCGACAGGAATGAGATCCCCGCCTCACTCGCGAAGAACAGGGAGAGCTGGTATTCCAAGTATGAGATTGAGAGTGCTTTCAATGTGAAGGGTCCCACGCTGAGGTATTGGGTGAAAGCGGGCATCCTGAAAGCGCGCACGGTCACGTGTGACGGCAAGGGGGTGCACATGCAGCTCTTTCTGATCAAGGATAACAAAGGTACGCTGCCACCGAAGAAGATGGTGGAGAGCCAGATGGTGAAGGATACCAGCAAAGGGGAAGGTTGGTTCCGCGTCGAGCCGTGGTACCGATACGTGGACCTGCGCGAGCACCTCAAAGGCTACAAGATCATGGATTATCTCTGCGTGGCTAAAGAAGAGGTGAGTGCGAAGGCATAGCTATGTAACTCTGTTAATGAAGTCCACCACTCCGATCAGCAATCGCATGACCCACGGAAAAACGTACGGCAGGACCGCGAGCAGGATGATGAGACCGACTAGCGCATAGACCCTCGGCAGGATCTCCTGCCGGAGAAGCTGCCGAAGTCCCAGTATCGCGATGAGACGGTGGAAGAAGCTGCTACGGGCCTTGAATAGTGGATTGACCTTCTTCATCACCGATGCAATCTCGTAGGGTCCGATAAGCGTCATGCCGACGTTCATGGCGTAGATTCTTGTATGCCTCCCGTAAGGCAGGGTGGAGATGAAGACCCCCTCTGAGGCATTCTTCTCTTTCATAGATCCCCCAAGAGCTCGCACCTGCTCAATAGGCATGTATCCCGCCCGCCCCTTCGCCCAATGTTTGCACTGCCCGACGACAAAGTGCCCATTGTGCTTGGCGTAGATGTCCACGCCGCCATCGGCATGGAAAGTGCCGAACTTTGGGCTTACCAGTACCTCTGAGTATCCCAACTCTGTGAGTAGGTGCTTGGAGAAGTACTCAAATTCAGTAGGCGTCAGGCGGTGCACCTCCTCCATGGATCGGATTGCCCTGAATGATTTTGCATCAATGAAGGTCATAGTGTGGCGATTGCCCGGACACTTCTGTTCTCAATACCCGTTCAGATTACCAAAGCGCCCGTTACTGCGCCATGCAGGTCCAATTTGGCGCGTGTCGCATGCATTCGGGGACCAAGGGGGCCAGCGGAGTCATGGTGCACTTATGTATCAATATTCTTGTCAGATAATATCGACAAGGTGGAGAATCAGACTCCGATGACTGATAGCGATTTTCAAAAGCAGCTCGATAAAGAGGTTGAGGCGTTGGCTCAGGAGTTCTCGATTACGGCACCTCGGGCTTTTCTGCTCTGGCTCGGAATGACCGCGCTGAGCATGGAGAAAGACGATGCCAATACTGCTGTGCAGTGCGATGGATCCAATGACAAGCACATCGATTTCTTTTGGGTGGATGAGGATCACGAGAAGGTAATCATCCAACAAGGAAAGTATGCCAAGAAGGCAAAGGTACGTGATCTCGACGCATTCCTTGGCTGCACAGATTGGCTGGAGGCTTCGCCGGAAACTCTGCGCCGTGATGGCAAGCCCGATCTAGCCGATCTAGCCGAACAGTACGCCGATGCAGTGGCTCAGCGAGAGTTTTCTGTAGAGTTATGGTTTGCCTATCGCGGCCCAGAGGATGCCAATCTTGAGAAGAGGGCCCGTATCTTTAATCAGAAAGCAGAGAATGTCCTTCACCACCGGTCCGCTCATATCGTGCACGCCCAAAAGCTCAAGGAATATTATCAGGAAGCAGTTGGCGAACGTAGGCGGGTGGCCGAGGCATCCATTACTCTGTCCTCTCCAGCATTCTTTGAGCAGTCTTCCAAGGCATATGGCAAAGCTCTCATTGCTACAATCCCGGGGAAATCGCTCGCTTCCCTGTACTCTTCTTTTGGTGACCAGCTCTTTGATCGCAACGTACGCCTTTTCCTCGGGACAAAGGGTACGGTGAATGCGGGTATCGATGAAACTCTTCGAGACCAGAGGGAGCGCTCACGCTTCTGGGCATACAACAACGGCGTGACTATTGTCTGTGACAGTTTTGAATTCGATTCGGTCACGCTTGAGCTACAACTACGAAACTTCAGCATCGTCAACGGTTGCCAGACCACCGTATCACTTTCCAAACAGGGCTCCGTTCTCTCGGATGATGTGCAGGTCCTTCTCAAGGTCATCAGCCCCCCTGAGCTTGTCATTGACAGTATCATTCGTTACACGAATTCACAGAATCCAATCAAGGGCTGGGATATCGCTTCGCAGGATCGACGTCAACGCCAGCTTCGCGATGCATTCACAAAACTCAAGAAGCCATGCTTGTATCTTCTTCGACGTGGAGAATTGGCGAAGAGCAAGTCGTCAAAGGCATATCTAGGTGGTGTTCTCAAGCATGATCTGCTTGCACAATATCTAGCATCCTTCAATGGGGACCCATCCGCTGCGTTCAGGGAAAAATCCCTGCTGTTCACTCCAAAATACTACGAGAGTGTCTTTCCTCGACCACTTCGAGTAGAAGAGGCGCTCTTCATATGGAATGCAGGCGAATTTGTTGCTGAGGCCGTGCGATCGGCCATTC